>JANZZC010000171.1 GCA_026419575.1 Thermomicrobium sp.
CTACGCACCGCACCAGAGTCATCTCGTCAGCGAGGACGATCTCGATTGCGACCGTGGGATGACGAACTACTGGGAACCGGCCGAGCAGCCACGCCGAGAGCCGCTGGAAGAAGCGACACACGAGTTCCAAATCCTCCAGCAGCAGCACACAGGGGGGGTCGGGAGGAGTGGCCGGTCGGACGTCGAACGAGAGCGAGGAGCCACCATGAGCTTTTTCCGAGACGAACCGCCGACGAGCCACGAACCCGAACAGGATGAACCCACCATTCCGCCGTTCAGCAGCCGTCACACGAGCGGAACGCCGTTCGGCACCGAGCGGTCCTTCACCTACCGGACGGACGATCGGTACTGGACCGATTACCTGCGCATCGCCGCGCCGGTGCTCGGCGTCATCCTCATGCTCGGCCTCGCCTGGTTCTGGATCAACCAACTCCTGGGCGGTGGCACCGAGAGCGAGGTCATCCCGACCGTCACTGCGACGCAGATTCTCACCGGGCCGACGCCGACTCCGAGCGGTACACCGGCCGGGCTCGTCGTCGTGACACCCCCTGTGTCCACGACGCCCACTACCGCACCGTCCCCGACCGCGCGGACGACGATCGGGCCGGGCGCGACGGTCGTGGTCGCGAACACGGACGGTGCCGGCGTCAATCTGCGCGCGGCACCGAGCACCAGTGCCGACGTCGTCGAGCGTCTTCCCGAGGGGACCGAACTCACCGTCGTCGGAGAATCGGTGAGCGCGGACGGCTACGTGTGGTGGCCGGTCAAATACGGTGACCTCAGCGGGTACGTCGTCGCCGACTACCTGGAACTGTCCCGCTGAGCCGCGAGCCATCGCGTGCTATACTGGAGACTGCCGGCCGCAGGCCGGAAAAGACACGTACCTGGACCACGCTCGGTGTGCCGGGCGGGAATTCGCCGGGTGGGCGCGTGGGAAGAAGGGTACGGAAGCGGAACACCGGTTTCGAGCGTAGGGAGCAAGACAGTGTCGATCGCTGAGCACGAGACGGAGCAACTTCCCCTCAAGGCCCTCTTGGAGGCAGGCGTCCACTTCGGGCACCAGACGAAGCGCTGGAACCCGAAGATGCGCCCGTTCATCTTCGGCGAGCGCAACGGTATCCACATCATCGACTTGCGGCAGACGGCGCGTCTATTGAGCGAAGCCGAGGCGTTCGCGCGCGAACTCGCGGCACGGGGCGGCATCTTCCTGTTCGTCGGGACCAAGAAGCAGGCACAGGAGATCATCCGTAGCGAGGCCGAGCGCTGCGGCATGTACTACGTGATCGAGCGCTGGCTCGGCGGTACGCTCACGAACTTCGTCACGATCCGCCAACGGCTGCGCTATCTCGTGCAACTCGAAGAGGAAGTGAACAGCCCCAACTTTCCGCTCCTCCCCAAGAAGGAGCAAATGCGCAAGCGACGCGAGCTGGAAAAGCTCCAGCGGACGCTCGGCGGCCTGCGCGGATTGACCCGCCTGCCGGACGCGCTGTACGTCGTCGATCCTCGCCGCGAAGCGATCGCCGTGGCCGAGGCACGTCGGCTCGGTATCCCGATCATCGCGATGGTGGATACGAACTGCGATCCGGATCTCGTCGATTACGTCATACCGGCCAACGACGACGCGATCCGCTCCATCCGGTTGATCACGGCGCGGATCGCCGACGCCATCATCGCCGGGCGAACGCAGTACGAAACTGCTGAACTCGCGGGCGAGGAATTCGAGGAGGGAGTCGCCCCCACGTACGAACTCTTCGACGAGGAGTACGTCGAACTCCAGGAAGAGCTCGACGAAGAGTTGGAGGAAGAAGCGCAGAGCTCCCTCGAAGCACGATTGCCGAAGCACAAGTACTGATCGCGTGACCCGAGCGGCCGGCTCGTAGAGGCCGGCCGTATTGTGTCCGGGAACCGAACGGAGGGAGAGCACCGTGTCGATCACGACCGAGATGATCAAGGAACTCCGCGAGCGCACCGGCGCCGGAATCATGGACGCCAAGCGTGCACTCGAGGAAGCCGGCGGCGACATGGAACGGGCCGCCGAGATCCTGCGCCAGCAAGGCCTGGCGCGTGCCGCGCGCAAGGCAGGACGTGCCACGAGCCAGGGGCTCGTCCACGCCTACATCCACGGTGGCGGGCGCATCGGTGCCCTGATCGAGGTGAACTGCGAAACCGACTTCGTCGCCCGGACCGACGAGTTCAAGCAGCTGGTGCACGACCTCGCCATGCAGGTCGCTGCGACGGCCCCCCGATACGTTTCGGTCGAGGACGTGCCACCGGAGATCCTCGAGGAAGGAGCCCGGGAGGCCGGGTCGCGCGAGAAGTTTCTCCAGCAGGTCGTGCTGCTCGCCCAGCCCTTCATCAAGGACCCCTCGCGAACGGTCGAGGAAGTCGTCAAGGAAGCGATCGCGCGGCTCGGCGAGAACATCCGGGTGCGGCGATTCGCTCGTTTCGAGCTCGGCAGCGACGAGGCATGATGCGCTCGGCGGATGCGAGCACCCGCGCGCAGTATCGGCGCGTCCTCCTAAAAGTTTCGGGTGAAGCCTTGATGGGCGAGGCCGGCTATGGCCTCGATCCGGCAGTCGTCGCCCGGCTCGCCGAGGAGATCGCGCGGGTCGCAGCCAGAGGCATCCAGGTCGCGATCGTGGTCGGCGGCGGCAACATCTGGCGCGGTCTGGCTGCCAGCGCGCGCGGCATGGACCGTGCGACCGCGGATTACATGGGGATGCTGGCGACGGTCATCAACGCGCTGGCACTCCAGGATGCGCTCGAGCGCCAAGGTGTGCCGACCCGTGTCCAGACCGCGATCGAGATGCACCAGGTCGCCGAACCGTACATCCGCCGCCGTGCCATCCGCCACATGGAGAAAGGACGCATCGTCATCCTCGCCGGTGGCACCGGCAATCCGTACTTCACGACCGACACGGCGGCGGCGCTGCGCGCGGTCGAGTTGAACTGCGATGTCCTCCTGATGGGAAAGTACCGGGTCGACGGCGTCTACGAAGACGATCCGCGGCGCAACCCCAAGGCACGGAGGTACCGTGTCATCTCGCATCAGGAGGCGCTGGAACGCAACCTCCGCGTCATGGACCAGTCCGCACTCGCCCTTTGCCGCGAGAACGATTTGCCCGTGATCGTCTTCGATCTCCTGGTACCGGGTAACATTGAAAAGGCAGCGCTCGGCCACGAAGTCGGGACGCTCGTGTGCTCCGGGACGACGGCTTACGCGTGACCGGGTAGTCGGTCATCGAAAGGAGTGCGCACGATGATCGACGACATTCTCCGCGACGCCGAACAGCGCATGAGGAAAACGATCGACCTTCTCCGCAGCGAGCTATCCGGCATCCGTGCCGGGCGAGCCTCCCCGAGCCTCCTCGAGCACCTCGAAGTGAACTACTACGGGACGCCGATGCCCCTGAATCAACTGGCCGCGATCACGGCGCCGGAGCCGCGGATGTTGGTCGTCCAGGTCTGGGACAGCAGCGCGGTGAGCGCCGTCGAAAAGGCGATCCGTCAATCGGAGCTCGGCCTCAACCCGTCGGTCGAGGGACAAACGCTCCGGATCCTCCTGCCTCCTTTGACGGAGGAGCGGCGCCGGCAACTCGTCAAGCTCGTGCACCAGCATGTCGAGGAGGCGAAGGTCGCGATCCGCAACGTCCGCCGAGACGCGCTCGCCGACATCAAGAAGTTGCTGAAGGAGAAGCAAATCAGCGAGGACGACGAACGCCGTGCCGAGCAGCGGCTACAGGATCTGACCAACCGCTACATCGCCGAAGCCGAAAAGCTGGGGAAGCAGAAAGAGCATGACATCCTCGAAGTCTGAGCGACCCGCCCAGGAGGCGAACTCCGCAGCGCGCTTGCGCCCCGTACCGACACACGTGGCCATCATCATGGACGGCAACGGGCGTTGGGCGACACGCCGCGGCCTCCCCCGGCTGGCCGGCCATCGTGCCGGAACGGAAAACATTCGACCGATCACCTTCAAGGCCGCAGAACTCGGTGTGCGCTATCTCACGCTGTGGGCCTTCTCGACCGAGAACTGGCGTCGCCCGCGCGAAGAGGTCGAAGGACTGATGCAAATCCTCAGCGAAGTGATCGAGCGCGAGACCGAGGAACTCCATCGTCACGGTGCGCAGCTCCGTCATATCGGAAGCCTGGAAGGGCTGTCCCCGCATTTGCAGCAGCAGATCCGCGAAGCGATCGAACGGACCAAAGAGAACGACCGTATCGTGCTCACTATCGCGTTCAACTACGGCGGGCGCGCCGAAATCGTCCACGCCATCCGACGCATCATCGCGGACGGGATTCCACCCGAAGCCGTGGACGAGGCGACGGTCGAGCGCTACCTGTACACGGCCGGTATGCCGGAGCCTGACCTGATCATCCGAACCTCGGGCGAACTCCGCACCAGTAATTTCCTTCTCTGGCAAGCAGCGTACGCCGAGTACTACTTCACGCCGACGCTCTGGCCCGATTTCACCCCGGACGAGTTCGAAGCGGCCATCCGGGAGTATCAGCGTCGTGAACGCCGTTTCGGTGGTCTGTGCGATCCGAGCCGAGCTCCTCAGGCGTCGGAACCGTGCGCCAGCGCACGCTGAGTGCGACGATCGTTCTTCTCGTCACCGTCGTGCCGTTGCTCCTCGGGATCTACGGGTGGTTGGCCCTCGTCTGCCTTCTCCTGATCGTCGGGGCTCGTGAACTGGCGCAGGGACTTGGTCGTCTCACTGGCAACGGCCTCTCGTCCGCGGGCATCGCGATCGCCGGCTCGGCACCGATCGTCACCGTGGCGCTCTCCCCGCATCCCGCATCCCTCCTCGCTGCGACGACTGCGACCGTGCTCATCCCGCTGGCCTGGTTCGTGCGGCACCACGAGCTCCGCGTCGGACTGGAGCGGGCGATCGTCACCGCCTTCGGCGCTGCCTATCTCGGCATCCCATTGGCCGCGAGCGTGGCGCTCCGCAACCTGGAGGGTCGGTCGGCCGCCGACTGGCTCGTCGCGGTGACGGCACTCACCGGCGGCCAGGAGCGATCTCTGGGCTTGGCGTGGATTGCCTGGGTTCTCGCCGTCACCTGGCTGACCGATGTGTCCGCGTACCTGGTCGGATCCCAACTGGGTCGACGCAAGCTCGCTCCCCGCATCAGTCCGGGGAAGACGTGGGAAGGCGCATCGGCGGGTGTCGTCACAGGCCTTCTAGTCGGCCTCCTGGCGGGTCGGCTCTTCGGGCTCCCGCTGACGATCGCCAGCAGCGCGCTCCTCGGTGCCGTCCTGTCGATCCTGGGGGAACTCGGCGATCTCGCCGAGTCGTACCTGAAGCTGTCTCTTATACACATCT
>JANZZC010000035.1 GCA_026419575.1 Thermomicrobium sp.
CCCAGGTACAGGACAAGGGCGACGAGCGCGGCCGCCGAAGCGACGAGCAGGAGTGCGACGGTCAGGCGGCGGTAGTCCGCGAGGGTGCGCAGAGAGGACCACACGACGAAGAAGAGCGCCAGGCTGAGGAGAAACTTCCCATAATCGTGGTAGACTTGGCTCGTGTAGCCGCGGCCGATCCCGAGTACGAATGCGAACGAAGTAACGAACGCGAACAGCACGACCACCAGAACCAGCGGATGCAGGGGAACGGTCATCGCCCGATCGAGGAAGAGCCGCACCAGCCACACGGTCAACAGGGCGAGCGAGGCGATCGACGAGATCGCCGGCGTGACGACGACCTTCACCGGAATCACTGCATACGGGAGGAGCGCCACGATCGCCAGGACCACCCAGAGACCAGCGCGCGCATCCACCGCGATGAGCGTACCGGCTACCAACGCCACCAAGGTCGCGAGTGCCGGAACCGGGCCGAGGAACACGAGTACCGCGGCGAGTCCCGCCGCGCCGACGGCCGCCGCGATGCTTCCCAGGAACACGGCGACGCGAGGCGGAACGCGCAGCTGCTCAGCCGACGGCCAGACCGGTAGCTCGATCGTCCTCACAGGCTTCCACCCCGAACGAGTGCATTTCCGCTTGTTCGCCGAGCCAGTCGCGTGCTACGCTCGCTGCCAGCGAGTGCGAGCGTCAGTGCCCCGTCGAGCATACCGCGCCGCCTTGTGGAGGTGCGCACGCCATGCAGTCGAGGCCGCTACCCCCGGATCGATGCCCGCTCGCGCAGACCGCGGCGATCCTCTGCGACCGTTGGACGCCGTTGATTCTGCGCGATCTCGCGCGAGGGCTCGGTCGCTTCAGCGAACTCGAACGTTCGGTGCGCGGAATCAGCCCCAAGACGCTCTCTTCCCGCCTCAAGCACCTGGAAGCCAGCGGCGTGGTACGGCGTGTCGGTGACGCAGCCGGTCGCACCCGTTACGAACTCACGCCCCGTGGACGAGCGCTCCTCCCCCTCGTTCGCGCGATGCGCGACTACGGTCAGACCTGGCTCGAGCCATCGCGCGAGAGCTGACCCCGCTTTTCCGCCCAACCGCATCGCGCACCTCGGTCGACCCGACGCGCTTCGTCTTTCCCCGCTCAAGTCGGGCACGGCGACTGCCGATATTCCACAGCGGAGAGCCGAGGATCGTAGCAGGGGGGATGGTCGACCGATGGCAGTCGCCACAGCAGTCGCGGACCGGAGTCGCGATCGCATCAGTCTCTCGGTTCTGTGGGGACACGCGGTCGCAGCGATCGCGGTCACGTTGCTCTTCGGCAAGCACCCGTTGTGGCAGGCGCTCGTAGGAGGGGCCGTCCTGAGCGGATCGGCGACGCTCGCCTATCCGTTCCTCGCTGGTTCTAGACGGTATCGCTTCGTCGTCGCCGCGCTCCTGATGCTCTACGCAGCACTCCTCATCCATCTCTCAGGTGGCCTCATCGAAATGCACTTCCAGATTTTCGTCGCCCTCGCCTTCTTGATCATCTATTACGACTGGCTCCCGATCGTTCTCGCGGCCGGATTGATCGCCGTGCATCACGTCCTCTTCAACCTCTTCTGGCCCTACAGCGTGTACAAGGATGGACCATCGTGGACGATCACCTTCGTCCATGCCTTCTTCGTCGTGCTCCAAACGGCCGCAGGGATCCTGATCGCCCAACGGGTACGCACCAGCGCGCTGGCCCTTGCGCACGCTGCGCAGCGACTGGCGACCGAGCAAGTACCGGCACTCGCCCAAGCGCTCCGCCGGATCGCCGCCGGGGATCTCACCCAGTCGCTGCGACTCGCTACCGAGGACGTCACGGTCAACTGGCGCGACGAGATCGGGCAGATGGTCGAATCGTTCAACGCCGTCCAACACCAGCTCGGCAATGCAGCGACCGAACTCGATGCGATGGTCGGCCAGCTCCGCACCATGGTCTCCGATATTCGTGCGGCCGCCAACGGCCTCTCCAGCGCGACCGTCGAGATGAACCGTGCGACGGCCGGCTCGATCGACGCCATGCGCGATGTCAATGCGAGCGTGGTCGAGGTCGGCCAGGGCGCCGCTGAAGTCGCCCAAGCGAGCGCTTCGGCACGTACTTCGATGGAACAACTCCAACAGGTCGTGCAGGCGGTCGCCGCCGGCGCGAGCGCCCAGGCCCGCAGCCTCGAGCGGATCAACAGTGCGGCGAACGAATTGGTGACGCAGGTGCAGCAAGTGCTCGCCGACACCGCCGCGGTCGAGGAGGCGACGATCCATACGCGCCGCTCCGCCGACAGCGGCGCTGAAGCCGTCCGGCAGACGATCGACGCCATGCTCGAGATCCGGAACGTCGTCCTCTCCGCCGCCGAGCGCGTCGCCGAGCTCGGCCGCCTTGGCCAGCAGATCAGCAGTGTCGTGGAGACGATCGACAACCTCGCCGAGCAGACGAACCTGCTCGCGCTCAACGCCGCGATCGAGGCAGCGCGCGCCGGCGAGCACGGACGCGGTTTCGCTGTCGTGGCCGACGAAGTCCGCAAGCTCGCCGAGCGCAGCCGCCGCGAGACTCAGGACATCGCGAACCTGATCGAGCAGGTTCGGCAAGCCACCGAGCAAGCCGTCGCCGCGATGCGCACCGGCGCTGATCGCGTCACGAGCGGTGCCGACCGCGCCGACCAAGCCGGGCGAGCCCTGCAAGCGATCCTCGAGGCTGTCGAGCAGACGACCCAGAAAGTCGACGCGATCACCAACGCCGCCCGGCAGATGGCCGCCGCGAGCGATAGGGTCGTCGCTGCCCTGCGCGAGATCAGCAGCGTCATCGAACAGAACGCGACGGCCGCCGAGGAGATGGCGGCACAGGCCGGTCAAGTGACCGACGCGGTCAAGGCGATCGATCGCATCGTCGGAGCACAACAGCGCAGCGTCGAGCGGGTTCACCAGCAGGTCGACGGTGCCACCCAGATGATCGAGGACGTCGGAGCGCAGTCGGGCATCGTCGAGCGGTACGCAGCCCGGTTGCGCGAACTCATCGCCAACTTCCGGATCGGCGACGAAGCGCGCACCGACGGTGTCCCCAGTGAGACCTTCGCGCCAGTCCCTAGCAACGGGTCAGCGCCGACCGCGAACGGTCGCGCGGTTGCGCGCCTCTCGCCCGAGCGACGGTCCGGCGACCTGGTCGTCCCTCGTTCGCCCCTCAACGGACACGGCCACGACTGAACGGTACGCGGAGCTGGGCGCAACGACTCGTTCCCGGCTCCGCGCCGCCTCCTCTCACCCGCCGATTTGGCTCATCCCGCGCCCGGTGCGCCGGTCCCCCTCGCGCAAGCCGTGTCCCCACGGCTTCCGCCACACCGCGGCGCGGATCCGTTCCATCAACGCTTCGTCGCTCGCGCCGCTCCGCACCAAATCGCGGATATCGACCTCGTCGCTGCGCAGCAGGCAGAGCCGGAGCTTGCCGTCGGCGGTCAAGCGGATCCGATTGCAGAAGGCGCAGAACGGCTCGCTGACCGGGCTGATGAAGCCGATCGTTCCCCGAGCTCCCCGGATCCGATAGACCCGTGCAGGATCGCTGGGGTGCTCGTCGAGTCGTTCGAGCGGACCGTAGACCGCTTCGATCCGCGCCCGAGTCTCGGCACTGGTCACGAGACCGCTGTCGTGCACCTCGGCGACGCCTTCGAGCGGCATCACCTCGATGAAGCGGATCTGCCATGCTCGCTCCAGGGTCAGCGCCGCCAGCGCCGGCACCTCGTCATCGTTGAGCCCCCGGACCACCACCGCGTTCAGCTTGATCGGCGAGAGCCCGGCGTCCTCGGCAGCCGCGATCCCAGCGAACACCTTCTCAATGCGACCACCGCGCGTCATGATCCGATACCGTTCCGGGTCGAGCGTATCGAGGCTGATGTTGATTCGCTTCAACCCGGCTGCGGCGAGGTCGTGCGCCAGCCGTTCGAGGAGCAGACCGTTGGTCGTCATGGAAATGTCTTCGACCCCGGGAATCGCTGCCATCGCCCGGACGAGTTCGACCAGGTTCGGGCGGACGGTCGGCTCGCCCCCGGTCAGTCGTAGACGACTGAAGCCGATCCGCGCCGCAGCGCGCACGATGCGGAGGAGTTCCTCGTCGGTCAGGAGTTCCTCGCGCGGGGCGAACTTCATGCCGTGCGCCGGCATGCAGTACACGCAGCGCAGATTGCAGCGATCGGTGAGCGAGATGCGGAGGTAGGTGATCGGGCGCCCGTACGCATCGCGCGTCACTCGCTCGCCGGCCCGGGGTACCGCTCGATCGTCCGCTGCCGTCGAACGGTGCGCGACGGGGATAGTCATGGCTGCCTCTCCCTTCTCCGGCGCCGACGAGACCCCGGACTCCCTCTGCAACCCCGCTATCCCCAGGATAGCAGAAGCGCCACCATAACTCAACCGATCCGTTCGGTTTTTACCGGATCAGCGTCGCAAGGAGATCACCTTGAACGCTTCGGCGAAATCGAGCCCGCCGTCGGAACCAAGCTCTGCCGCCCGCTGCCGAACGCGCTCGGCCAGTTCCGTTGGATCGCTGATCTGGCTGCGATGGGCCGCCAGCGCTGCCACTTTGACGTCCAGCGTCTCGCTGATGTCGACGTAGAGATCGGGATACTGAGCTCCGAACAGCCAGAGCTCCGCGACCTTGTGCGGCTCCAACCCTTCCGCGAGGTGGTGGGGAAAATACAGTGGATCGCGCGCGGTCGGATAGACCGCATCGATCGTCGTGATGCCGACCGCCCGGTGGTCAGGGTGCAGTGCGTACGGCCGGAAGGGGTCGTGCGTGATCACGATGTCCGGTCGAAAAAACCGGATCTGCCGAACGATGCGCTCGCGGAAGGCGAGGTTGGGTTCGAGTTCGCCGTCCGGGAGCCGCAGGAACACGACTTCCCTCACGCCGAGCACCCGGCACGCCTCGCGCTCTTCTTCCTCGCGTTGCCGGGCCAGTTCCTCGGGCGAGACGTCACGACGGTTCGTCCCCTTGTCGCCCGAGGTGCACTGAACCAACACGACCTCTTTTCCCTCGCGTACCAACCGGGCGACCGTACCTCCGGCACCGAATTCCATGTCGTCCGGATGGGCGACGACGACCATCACCCGTTGGTACGGTGTGAGCGCTCGAGCCATATCGCACGACCCCTCTCACCCCGCACGATCCCCGAGCAGCGCCAACCGCTCGGCGAGGATACTCGGCAACGTCGCGATCGGTACACGCTCCTGATCGCCGCTCACGAGGTTGCGCAATGTGACCGCCCCGGCCGCCAATTCCTCCGGCCCGAGGATCGCCGCGAACGGGATCCCTTTCCGATTGGCGTACTGCAGCTGCCGGCGCAACTCTCCCCGTTCCCCCAGGTAGAGTTCGGTGGAGAATCCAGCCGCGCGGAGCGACCGAGCCAGCTCCAGGCCGGCCGTCCGTTGCTGCTCTTCGACCGGAGCCACGAGGACCTGCGTCACCGTGCCCGGTGTCGGCAGGAGCCCGTACTCGTCGACGACCTCCACCAGACGCTCGAGTCCCAGCGAGGCACCGGTCGCCGGGATATCTTCCTCGAGAAAGAGGCCGATCAGGCGATCGTAACGCCCTGCGCCACCGAGCGAACCGATCGCCGGCTCGGTCACGATCACCTCCGCGACGGGCCCCGTGTAGTAGTCGAGGCCACGCGCGAGCGACAGATCGAGCACGTAGCTCCCCGCGGGAGCACCGTAGGCAGCGAGATAGCCGAAGAGGAGCTCGAGTTCGTCGAGCGCCTGTTGCGCCAGGGGATCGTCGGCGAGCTGTCGACGAACGGACGCGACGACCTCGGCCGGATCGCCCTGGAGCTGAACGAGCTCCAAAACGCGGTCGGCTGCTTGCGGATCGATGCCGAGACGGAGGAGTTCCTCGCGAACCCCTTCCCGCCCGATCTTCGCGAGCTTGTCGATCGCCCGGAACACTGCGATGGCCAGGCTCGCTTCCACACCGGCAGCCCGCGCCAGGGCTTCCAGTAGCTGCCGGTGATTGACGTGAACCACCGCGTTGGGAATGCGCAAGCTGGTCAAGGCATCGATCCACACCGAGAGAACCTCGGCATCGGCCATCATCGAACGCGTACCGACGATATCCACGTCGCACTGCCAAAACTGCCGGTAACGACCTCGCTGCGGTCGCTCGGCACGGAACACCGGTCCGATGTGGTAGCGCTTGAAGGGGAAGACCAATTCGGAGCGATGCACCGCCACATAGCGTGCGAGCGGTACCGTCAAGTCGTAGCGGAGCCCTACCTCTCGCCCACCGTGATCGACGAACCGGTACAGCAGTTTCTCGCCCTCTTCACCGTACTTGCCGGCCAGTACCTCGTAGTATTCCAGGAGCGGCGTATCGATCGGATCGAAGCCGTACCGTTCGAACACCTGCCGGAGCAGATCGATCACCCGCTGACGCAACAACATCTGGCGCGGAGAAAAATCGCGCATGCCGCGCAGAACCTGCGGTGGCCGCCGTACCGGTGTCGTCTCGCTCATTCCGGAGCTCCCTCACTTCCGCGCCTCGAAGACGAGATGGGCAAGCTCGGGCACGATCAACTCGTCCATCGCCAAGCGTACAGCCGCTGTCGATCCCGGCATCGCGATAACGATCTTGCCGCCGTACACCCCAGCGATCGCTCGCGACAGCATCGCGGCGGGCCCGATCTCCCGATAGCTCAGCCAACGGAAGAGCTCGCCGAAGCCGTCGAGTCGCTTCTCGAGGCGCTCGGCGACCGCTTCGTAGGTCACGTCCCGCCGTGCGATTCCAGTCCCGCCGTTGAGGAGAATGGCGTCGCAATCGGGCCTCGCGGCGAACTCGTCGACGAGCTGCCCGACCGCCTCCCGCTCGTCCGGGACGATCGCGTAGCCGACCACAGCATGACCGGCCCGTTCCAGGCGCTCGCGAATGAGCGCACCGCTCGTGTCCGTCTCGGCCGTTCGCGTGTCGCTCACCGTGATCACGGCACAGCGCACGCTTCGCGGCGCAGCCGCTCGGTGTCGTTCGGGACTCGTCACGATGTCACCTCCGGCCGCGTCAAGGCCAAGGCAAGCGCCGCATACCCGACCGTCGCCGCCTCCAGGTCCGAGACCCGCACGCTGTCCTCCACCGTGTGCGCCAGCCGCTCGTCTCCGGGTGCGAAACCGATCGTCGGTATGCCGTGCGCCATGAAATGCCCACCATCGGTCGCGAACTGCCAGAAGCCGTCGGCAACCGGACGAGCGAACACTCTCTCCAAGGCCTGCCTCGCGCGCGCGACCACAGGATGCTCGGCCGGCAGCACGTATCCTCGCGTCGGTGGCAGCTCCAGAACGAGACCGCGATAGCTGCGCCAGACTCGCTCCGGCACGCACACCTCCACGGTGACGCCCTCGTCGGCGCACTCCTCTGCGAGCGACTCCACGGCCGCCCGGATCGCCGCCGGCTCCTCGCCCGGAACTGCGCGCCAATCGAGTGCCAGCCGCACCATCCCGGGCGTCACGTTCTCGCTCTCCTGGTCGGTCCGCAAGACTGTCGGCGCGACGCTGCTCGCCCCGAGTTCGGGATGAACGGCGTGCGGCAACTCGTGCAGCCGAGTCAGAAATCTCCCCAGAGCGAAGAGCGGATTGACCCCTCGTTCGGGCGCGCTCGCGTGGACGGACCGCCCGAGAAAGCGCACCTTGAGACCGACCCGTCCGCGATGGCCACGACGCAGCTCGAGGTTCGTCGCCTCGCCGAGGACGACGGCATCGGTGCGCAACCACTCGCAGAGCGCTGCTGCGCCGAGCCCACCGACCTCTTCCTGCACCACACCGGTCACGTAGCAATCGCCTCCAGGACGCAGGCCGATGTCGCGGAGCAACGCCAGCGCGAACACTTGGCTGGCGAGCGCTCCCTTGACGTCGCAGGCGCCACGACCGTAGAGCACGCCGTCGACGACGACTCCCTCGTACGGCGGATACGGCCAAAGACACGTGTCTCCTTCGTGGACATGGTCGAGGTGCGCGTTCAACTGCACGGTCGGGCCGCCGCTCGTCCCGCGCAGCCGACCGATGACGTTGCCAGCGCGGTCGATATCGACCTCATCGCAGCCGAGCGACCGCAGTTGGAGAGCGACCAACTCGGCGATCTCTCCTTCCTCGCCGGGCAGACTGCGCGTCCGAATCAACCGTTGCGCGAACGAGACGAGTTCCCGTCGTCGCGCCCGCGCCGCTGCCCAGAGCCGTTCGCGGATCGTCTCCTCGATCACTCCGTGCCTCCGTCGTCGGTGATGCTTCCCGGGAAGTGCGACCAGCGGACGATACGACCGGATCGGTCGACCGTCAAGGCGACGAGATCGACCCGGCACGGTCGCTCAGCATGCTCGGGATGCGCAGCGAGAAACTCGGTCAGCGCCCGAAAGATCCGGCGCACTTTGCTCGCCTGTACGCTCCACTCGGCTGGTTCGCTGCTCCGGAGACTTCGAACTTTGACCTCGACGACGACCAGCGTCTCGCCGTCGAGCGCGACGAGATCGAGTTCACCCGCGCGACAGCGCCAGTTGCGTGCGACGACTCGCCAGCCGACCGAGCGGGCCCAGCGGTCGACCGCCTCCTCGCCAGCGCTGCCGAGTGAGCGACGGTCGGTCACGTTTCCTCCTCTTCCCCGCTGCCGAGGCGAAACGACCGTCGGTGGAGGGGCGTCGGACCCCAGCGACGGAGTGCCAGCCGGTGTGCAACGGTTCCGTATCCGGCGTTCTCGTCCCATCCGTACCCGGGAAACCGCGACGCGAGACGTGCCATGAGGTCGTCGCGCACCACTTTCGCGAGGATCGACGCAGCCGCGATACTCGCGCACACCGCGTCGCCACCGACGATCGCGGTCGAGCTGGTCGCATCGAATCCGGGCAGCGACGGCCCATCGTAGAGGACGTGGTCGACCGGACCGAGCCGCCCGAGCGCGCGCCGCATCGCCAGCGCCGTCGCGTCTACGATGCCGTACCGATCGATCTCGCGGTGCGATGCCGCGCCGAGCGCCCAAGCCACGGCATGCTGGCGGATCCACTCGGCCAGCCGACGGCGTTGTCGCGGCGTCAGCCGCTTCGATTCGGCGAAGGACTCCGGGAGGGCCGTACCAGGAGCGAACATGCAGGCCGCCGCGACGACGGGACCAGCCAGTGCACCGCGCCCGACTTCGTCGACGCCAGCGACGCGCACCGACCCGGTGCGCCAGTACCGGGACTCGTACCGAAAGGTCGGCCGCTCGCCTCGCCCCGACGCGTTCGCGGACGAGACGAGCTCTTCTCGCATGCTCCCACCTCAGCGGAGGTAGCTCCCCTCGGGACGACGGCGTTCCTTGAGGCGCGCTGCCTTCCCGGACCGCTCGCGCAGGTAGTAGAGACGAGCGCGTCTGACCTTACCGTGCCGGACGACTTCGATCTTCTCGATCAGCGGACTGTGCAACGGGAACGTGCGCTCCACGCCGATACCGTGGGAGGCGATCCGGCGCACCGTGAACGTCGCATCGGTGCCGCCACCCCGCTTGCGGATCACGACGCCTTCGAAAGGCTGGATACGGGTGTTGTTGCCTTCCACGACCCGATAGTGGACGCGAACGGTATCGCCCGGGCTGAACGGTGGAAGGTCCGTCCTCAGGTACTGCTCCTGGACGCTGCGGATGAGGTCCTGCATAGCACCAGTCCTTCACAGCTTCGCGTCGTTCGTTGCTGCCCACTGCAAAACAGCCGCCCGGAAGCGGCCACTCGGCAGTATAGCAGATGGAGAGACTCGCGCGACAACAGCGGTATCGTCGTCCCTCGGGCACCGGTCGTCGAGCGCTCCGGCGCCGTTCATATCGGCCATGCCGCCGAGGGCGAGCCGATCGTCGCGGATCCTCGCCCGAGGGCTGGTCTCCCGTGCCGACCGGTGAGAACGGAACGGTCATCGCGGAGCCCGCAACGCCCGCACGCGACGACCGCACGAGTCGTCGTACCGGTGTCGCATCGTTCCCGGCTGCGAGACGGTGCTCTCCGAACACCGAATTGACAACCGGGAGTCGGCGGTGTACGATCGACCCGTCAGGAGCGCTGCCGTGAAGTCATCGCACCCGGACGAGCCGTCGCTCGTTATAGAAGGAGGAGGGGAGCGAATGTCGGGCTCGGTCGCCCTGTCAGCGGCAGACGAACTACGCTGCGTCGCCCGCGCCAAGGCGGGCGACGAGGAAGCGTTCGCGCTGCTCTACCAGAAATACGAGCGCGCCGTGTACCAGTTCATCTATCGCATGGTCGGCAATGCGGACGATGCCAGCGATCTCACGCAAGAATGCTTCATCCGGGCCTACAAGGCGCTCCCGCAGACGACCGAAGATCTCAATCTCGGTGCCTGGCTGCGGAGGATCGCGGCGAACGTGTGTCTCGATACGCTACGGCGGCGGAACCGACTCCGTTGGCTCCGCCTCGATCAGCTCAATCCCTGGAGCGGGGGGCTGGCTCGCTCGCCGGCGGCCGATCCGGAGCGTGCGCTGCTGCAGACCGAGACGCAGGATCTCGTCGAACGCATTTTGTACCGCTTGCAACCACGCCATCGGGCGGTGTTGATTCTGCGCGAATACGAGGGATACTCGATCGACGAGATCGCCGAAATGCTCGGTCTCTCCCGCTCCGCGACGAAATCGCTCCTGTTCCGGGCCCGTGAAGAGTTCCGACGCCTGTACCAGGACATGGAGGCCCCGGGTACGGTATGAGTTCCTTCCGCTGTCGCTTCTATCGTCCACTCCTCTCCGCGTACCTCGACGGCGACCTCTCCGACGAGGAACGACAGCGACTTCTCGCGCATCTGGCGACCTGCTCGGATTGTCGGCGTCGACTACAGGACTACCAACAGCTGCGGGAACGACTCCGTCAGCTACCGCCGTCGCCCCTGCCGCCGGGGCGCCTCCGCGACGAGATCTGGCACCGCTTGGAGACGCATCAGGATCGACGCTCCAGCGGCAACTGGACACGGTTCGCTCTGGCGACGACGGCATGGAGTCTCGCGGTCCTTCTCGTCGCCCTGGTCACCGCCGGCATCGGGCTCCAGCGTTCCCAGCCTCCGCGGGTCATCGCCTCCAGTCCAGCCGCTTCCTCGGAGCAGCGCTGGCCGATCTACCAACCGGTCGAGATCGTTTTCTCGAAGCCGATGAACGAGCAGTCGGTGCTGGACAACTTGCGCATTTCCCCGCCAGGCGAGCGGCAGCGGCTGCCGACCAGTTGGAACGGCACCAAACTCGTCATCGGGGCCGATGCGGAGCGGCGAGTCGCGCTGCTCCCCGATACCGTCTACCAGATCGCGATCCTCCCCGAAGCCGAGGATCGTTGGGGACATCCGCTGGGCACGACCTTCGTCCTGACCTTCCGGACAGCGAGCGCCATCGCGCACACGCCCGAAACGCCGGTCGTCACCCCGGAGCCGACCGCCGCACCGGCACCTGCCCCCGAACCAGCACGACCGGCGGAAATCGGCTCCCCGACGCCGCAACCGGTGCTCACACCCCAGCCGACGGCCCCACCATCGGTCGTTCCGGCGCCCGGTCCAACCGACGAGCCACCGCCGCGAGCTCCCTCGGCGCCGCCAACCCCGACGCCGACAGCACCTCCGGCGCCGACACCGGCGCCGCAACCGACGCCGGTTCCGGAACCCACGCCCACCCCCGCGGCGACGCCGACACCGGTCCCGTCCCCGACTCCGGGTACTCCGGAGCCGATCCCGGTGACGGGAGCGTTCGCTCGTATCTACTGGGCCGATGCGACCGTGCAGCAACGGCTCGGCGCCCCGAAAGCCCCCGCCGTTGTCGTCAATGCCGCCGAACTCGCCTTCCAGCGCGGCGTCATGCTCGAGCGGTTCGACACGTTCCACATCTACGTGCTGGACGCTGCTGGCCGCTGGCTCAGCTTGCCCGAACCCGAACCGATCGATCCGCCGCTGGAGTTCCGGTCGGTCGAGGCGAACCTCTGGCTACCCGGCGGAGCATTCGGCCAAGTCTGGGAAGCGCAGGCGCTCGCGGATTCGCTCGGCTATGCGACCGAAGGCGACATCCACGTGATGGCCACCGGTGCACGGATCCAGGAGTTCGAGCACGGCATCCTGATCCAGAGCGACCGCGGCTTCGTCTACGCGCTCTACGCGGACGGGACATGGCAACAGTTCCCCGTCAACGGTTAGTCGCCCTCAGCGCATCGCCGCGCCGAGAAGCACCGCGATGGCATCGTACGAGGCATGCGTCAGGATGCAGGCTGTCGTCCCCAGCCAGCGGCGCTCGACGCCGAGTACGATGGCCATGACGGCGACACCGAGCGTCAGCAGCGAGAACTCGTACTGCACGTGCATCGCGGTGAACAAGAGGGCCGTGAGGAAGAGTCCGTAGCGCGGTTGGATCGCACCACGGAAGAGGAGTTCTTCGCCCGCTCCCGCGAGGAGACCGAGCACGATCGCCCACGCCGGGGAGCCGAACTCCAGGGTCAGCGCCACCATGCGCTCCTCGACGCGAGCCGCGACCTCCGGCTGCAGCCAACCGACGAGGAGCGCACTCGCCAGCGAGACGGCCAAGAGCGCTCCCGTAAAGGCGAGGGCCCCCCACAGTTCTCGCTTCGTCGGCCACCGGAGACCAAGACGGTGCCGCGTCTCTTCCCACCCTCGGGAGACCGGAAAACCCACCAGGACGAACGCCAAAGCGATCTCGGCCATCCCCTGAGCGATCAGTTGTTCGCGCTCGATCCGGAAACTGGGTAACTCGGCCGATCGCAGGAACAGCCCCAGCGACGATGCGATCACCGCCTGAATCGCGGCCAAGCCGAGCGCGTCCAAGAGCGACTCGGGATCGATCGGGACCCACCGGGCGAGCATGGCACGATAGGGGCGGTACCATGCGAGCAGGAGACCGATCCCAACGAGCAGGGCCGGCACCCCAGCGTCGACCCGACCGGAGTACAGCAACACGAGCCCACTGGCGAGCGCGAGCCCGCCGCTCCCGACGACCAGGAGCGTCAGGACGCGCCCCATCCGACGCGAGCGCTCGGCGGCCTCGCCTGCGCTCCGCAACAGTGCCCCGCCCAGCACGAGCATGACGAGCTCCGCGATCCACATCGGCGACACTCCTTCGACACGACCGTAGGTATACCCACCGCGTGCTAGACTCGGACAGGATGCGAGGTGCGGTGACATGGCTCGTCGACCTGGACTCGGGCGTGGCTTGGACGCGCTGATCCCCCAAGCGCCGACCGGAGGGAACGGGGCGATCCAGGAGATTCCCATCGACGACGTCGCCCCCAATCCGCGGCAGCCACGGCAAAACTTCGCCGACGACGCGTTGGAAGAACTCGCCGAATCGATCCGTCGCCACGGCGTCGTCCAACCGGTGCTCGTCACCCGTTCCGGTGGCACACCCCCCTACCAGCTGATCGCCGGAGAACGACGCTGGCGCGCTGCCAAACGTGCCGGGCTGGCCAAGATCCCAGCGATCGTGCGGGAACTCACGCCCCGGGAAGCCGTCGAGCTCGCTCTCGTCGAGAACCTCCAGCGAGCCGATCTTTCGCCACTGGAGACAGCGCTCGCCTATCGCACGCTCATCGAGGAATTCGGGCTCACGCAGGCGGAAGTCGCCGAACGCGTCGGCAAGAGCCGCTCGGCAGTCGCCAACACGCTCCGCTTGCTGGACGCTCCTGCCCCGATCCAGGATGCGCTCGCCGCCGGTGAAATCAGCGAGGGACACGCCCGCGCCCTCTTGTCTCTCGCCGACACCGCCGCGCAAGTCGAGGCGTTGCGTCTCGTGCGCGAGCGCGGCCTCACCGTGCGGCAGACGGAGGAACTCGTGCGCGAGTGGACGCAGCGGCAGGCTCGCCGACCAGGTACCGCGCGTCCAGCGACTCCGCCCGGCTACGAATGGCTCCAGCAGGAACTGCAACGCCGTCTCGGCACCAAAGTCGAGCTGCGGGGTACGGCGCGCGGCGGTCGATTGATCATCCACTACTACACCGCCGAAGAGCTCGAGCGATTGCTCGCCGAACTCCTCGGGCGCGGTTCCGACGTGTGACTGTACTCACGCTGAGCGCAACCGCTCGTTCAGTTCGTGTACGAGCCCGCTGATCGGCACCCGAACCTGCTCCATCGTATCCCGGTCGCGCACCGTGACCGTCCGGTCCTCCAGTGTCTGATAGTCGATGGTGATACAGTACGGCGTCCCGATCTCGTCCTGACGGCGATAGCGTCGCCCGATGCTCTGCGTCTCGTCGTACTCGATGCGGAAGTGCTGCCGTAGTTCGCGCGCGACTTCTTTGGCCACGTAGACGAGCTCCGGCTTCCGCAGCAGCGGCAGGACGGCAGCCTTGTACGGAGCGATGCGCGGGTTGAAGCGCAGGACGACCCGCGTGTACGGATTGCCGTTCACGTCGACCGCTGGCTCCTCGTCGTACGCATCGCACAGGAGAGCCAGCATCAACCGCTCCACTCCCATCGTCGGCTCGATGACGTGCGGCAGATACCGTTCGTTCCGCTCCTGGTCGAAATACGTCAAGTCCTCGCCGCTGTACTCCTGATGACGCCGGAGGTCGTAATCCGTCCGGTACGCTAACCCGCAGAGTTCTTTCCAGCCGAACGGGAAGAGATACTCGAAGTCGACCGTCTTCTTCGAATAGTGGGAGAGCTCCTGTGAGCCGTGCTCGCGCGTCCGCAGCCGATCGGGCTTGAAACCGATCCAGCGCAGGAACCGCGCCATCTCGTTCAACCAGTGGTCGAAGTGCTCCTCCCAGGTTTCCGGACGGATGAAGTACTCGATCTCCATCTGCTCGAACTCGAGCAACCGGAAGATGAAATTCCCCGGCGTAATCTCGTTGCGGAACGCCTTTCCGACCTGGCCGATCCCGAACGGAATCTTGACCCGGCTCGTTTGGACGACCTGCTTGAAGTCGACGAAGATCGCCTGCGCCGTCTCCGGGCGGAGATAGACCGGCGTCGAGGCTTCCTCCACCGGACCGATAAAGGTGCGGAACATCAGGTTGAACTTGCGGACCGGCGTCCAGTCCCGGGAACCGCAGACCGGACACGCCAGGTTCGACTCCTGGATGAGGCGCGTCATCTCCTCGAGGGACAGTCCCTCACTCGAGCGACCGAGCCGTTCCTCGATCAGCGTGTCCGCTCGGAACCGGCTCTTGCAGCGTCGGCAGTCGACGAGCGGGTCGTTGAACTCCTCGACGTGACCCGAAGCCTCCCAGACGCGTGGGTGCAGGAGAATGCCGCCGTCGAGGCCGACCATGTCCTCGCGACGCTGAATGAAGAACTCCCACCACGCGTTCTTGATGTTGCGCTTCAGCTCGGCACCGAGCGGCCCGTAGTCCCAGGTATTGGCCAGACCACCGTAGATCTCGCTCCCCGGATAGACGAAGCCCCGCCGCTTCGCCAACGAGACGATCGTCTCCAGTCGCACGCTCGGAGCCCGGTCCGCTTCCATCGTCCGCATTCCTCCCCTAGGCACGACACGCCCCTCGTCGAGGACGAGGGGCAGGCGCGGCGCGCTCGGAACGTCAGCCGTCGATCAAGGGGCCCGCCTTCGCCCCTTCCCGAGTCGACACTCGTTCGAAGTATTCCGCGCGGCCACCGAGCTGGCCATCCGGCTGGATGACCTGTTCGACGAGCTGGCGGTACACCTGCGTCGTCGCCGGACTGACGTGCCCGAGAATCCGTTGCACGTCGCGGAGTTCCCAGCCGTTTGCCAAAGCCTGGACCGCGAACGAGTGGCGCAACGTGTGCGGCGTGACATCGGGAAGCCCGGCCGTCTCGGCGTACCCTTTCAAGATCAACCAAAAGCCCTGCCGCGTGAGTCGGGAGCCACGGTGATTGAGGAAGACCGCCTGCTCGCCCTTGGCGGGCGCGAACGACGGGCGCGCCGTTTCCAGGTATTCGCGCAACGCTGCGACCGCCTCGGCGCTCAACGGCACACGACGTTCGCGGCCGTTCGGACGCCGGACGACGAGCTCGCCGTGCTCCAGATCGAGGTCGCCGAGGTCGAGCGACATCAGCTCGCTGACCCGGAGTCCCGTCGTCGCGAGCGTGAGCAACATGGCCCGATCGCGGAGCCCCTCCGGCGAGCGGTCGACCGAGGCCGCCGCGATGAGTTGCTGCACCTCCTCCGGCCGAATCGCCCGCGGCGCGAACCGACCGACCCGTGGTACCGGTAGCCGATCCGCCGGGTTCTCCGCGAGGAGACCGCTGCGAACGAGAAACTGGCAGAACGACTTGATGGCCGCCAGCTTTCGCGCCGCCGTCGTCTCCGCGTACTGGCGCTCCCGGAGAAACGCCAGGAACGCTTCCAAGTGATCACCCTGGAGCGCGTCCCAGGAATCCACCCGACAGTTCTCCCGGAGGTACCACGCGAACTGCTCGAGGTCGTTGCGATAGGCAGCGACGGTGTTCGGAGAGAGGCCCCGCTCGCGAACGACCCTGTCCAAAAACCGCTCGATCACCTCGTGCATCGGCATCGCCTCCACTCTCCCGCACGTTACCTCGAAAGCGAGCAACGCGGAAACGCCCGCTCGCTACAATAAATTTGCGAGCGGCTCGAACGGCATCCCGAGCGCCTCAGCGACGGCCGGATGCGTGATCTTCCCTCTACACACATTAACGCCGTTCGCGAGCGCTCGGTCGCGCCGCACGGCAGCGGCGAAGCCGAGATCGGCCAATTCCAGGACGTACCGCAGCGTGACATTGCTCAACGCGAACGTACTCGTCCGCGGCACGGCACCGGGCATGTTCGTGACCATGTAGTGCAGCACGCCGTCGACGTCGTACACGGGAGCATCGTGCGTCGTCGGCCTGGCGGTCTCGACGCAACCGCCCTGGTCGATCGATACGTCGACGATCACGCTCCCTCGCCGCATGCTCCGCACCATCTCCCGGCTCACCAGTTTCGGCGCTCGAGCGCCCGGAATCAAGACGGCACCGATGACGAGATCCGCTTCGCGGACCGCCTCGGCGAGCGCCTGTTCGCTCGACATCCTCGTTTGGAACCGCCCGTGCAGCACCGCCTCGAGATACCGCAGACGCTCGATGTTCACGTCGAACAACAGCACCTCGGCCCCCAGCCCGAGCGCCATCTGCGCCGCGTTGGTGCCGACCGTGCCTCCGCCGATCACGACGACCCGTCCGGGGGGCACCCCGGGCACCCCACCGAGCAGCACTCCCCTTCCGCCGTACGGCTCCATCAAATAGTACGCGCCCACCTGGACCGCCAACCGACCCGCCACCTCGCTCATCGGCGCGAGCAGCGGGAGCGAGCCGTCGGGTAACTGTACCGTCTCGTAGGCGATCGCCGTCACCTCCCGCTCGACCAGCGCTCGAGCGAGCGCTTCGTTGGCAGCTAGATGCAGGAAAGTGAAGAGGATCAGCCCTGGTCGCAGGTAGACGAACTCCGACTCGATCGGTTCCTTGACTTTGACGACGAGTTCGGCTCGGTTCCAGACGCTCGCCGCATCGTCGACCAGCGTCGCCCCGGCCGAGGCGTACTGTTCGTCATCGAAGCCGCTCCCGAGCCCGGCGCCGCGCTCCACCAGGACCGTATGCCCATGGCGCACGAGTTCGCGGACGCCGTGCGGTGGTTGCGCCACCCGATATTCCCGCGGCTTGACCTCCTTCGGAATCCCGATGATCAAGGTACGACCTCCCATCCATCCATGCCGAATCCACGGCCTGCCCTGCCAGCCCCATGCCGCATCGCCTGGCAGGACGCGCTTATTGTCGCCGAGGATCGCGCGTCGCTACAAGCGCGGCACGATGGGGCATGGGGTCGTCCCGAGCCGTTCCGCAGTCCGGTCGAGGAGTCGCCGACTCGATGACCGCACGGCACGCGTCGGCCGCGTTTGACGCCGGCCCTCGCCGACCGTTACAGTTAGTCGGTCCGGCCGTGATGCCGGCCGCGGAAAGCGAACGACGATGCAAGCGCTCTACATCGTTCCGATTCTCGCCGTTCTCATCCTGGCACACGAACTGGGGCATTTCCTCGCCGCGAGGCTCTTCGGTATCCGTGTCCTCGAGTTCGGGATCGGATTGCCGCCGCGCCTCTTCGGTATCCGGCGTGGCGGCGTCCTGTACTCGATCAACGCGATTCCGCTCGGTGGTTTCGTCCGTGTCGTCGGTGAGGACAGCGCGAGCGAAGGTCCCGACAGCCTGCAGTCCAAGCCGCGCTGGCAGCGAGCGCTGTTCTTCGGCGCCGGTGCGTTGATGAACCTCCTCGTCGCGTTCATCCTCATGATGACGCTCGTCGCCTTCCGCGGCGAACCCGAGTACCACCTGTACGTGGCGGAGGTGGTTCCCGATTCTCCCGCCGCAGCAGCTGGTTGGCAGCCGGGCGATCGCCTGGTCGCGGTCGAGGGGCAACCGATCCGCAGCGCCGACCGACTGGTGCGCGCCACCGAGGAGGCCGCGGGTCGGCCCCTGCGCGTGACGATCCAGCGCGGGACGGAACGGATCGAAACCACCGTCGTCCCACGCGAAAATCCCCCGCCTGGGCAAGGCCGCACCGGTATCCGGGTGCTCATCGAGCCGGCTGCCCGGTTGATCGTCGAGTCGGTGGAGCCAGGGTCGCCTGCCGCGCTCGCCGGTATCGAGCCCGGCGATCGGCTCCTGCGCGTCGGCATCTATCCCATCGAAGACGCCGGGGCGTACAGCCTGGCGCTCCAGCGCTACGCCGGGACGACCGTTCCCGTCGAGCTGGAGCGCAACGGCCGAGTCGTCACGGTAGAGCTGGCCGTGCCGACGGGGCAGGACAACGCGCTCCCGGAGCTCGGCCTTTCCCTTCGTCCGTCGCTGGTCATGCGTCATGTGCCGTGGTGGCGCGTGCCGATCGACGCGGCGATCCAGACGGTCGTCCTCGTCGCACAGATGGTGCAAGGGCTCCTGATGCTCATTCGCGGCGAGGCTTCCCTTAGCGACATCGCTGGTCCGATCGGCATGGGACAGTTGACCTCGGAGATCCTCCAGCTCAGCCCGGAACCGGTCTGGGTAACGCTGGCGCATTTCACCGCGCTGCTCTCGATCAACCTCGCCATCCTCAACCTGATCCCGTTCCCGGCGCTCGACGGCGGTCGCTTGTTCTTCGTCCTCGTCGAAGCTATTCGCAGGCGCCGCATCGCACCGGAGAAGGAGGGACTCATTCACCTCATCGGCTTCGCGATCTTGCTCATGCTGATGTTCGTCATCGCCTTCGTCGATATCGGACGCTTGCTCAGCGGCGAGTCGTTGCTGCGGTAGGAGCCGATCGACGAGCTCCCGGGAGATGAGGCACACTTGATACGGTGAGACTCAGAGCGCTCGAAGCGTCGATCGAGGAGGACCGCGAACCGATGGCATACCAGCGGCGCAAGACCCGTCCCGTTTGGGTGGGTGACGTGCAGATCGGCGGCGATGCCCCGATCGTCGTCCAGTCGATGACGACGACCGACACGCGCGATCCGGAAGCGACGCTGCGGCAGATCCACGAACTGGCCGATGCCGGGTGCGAGATCATCCGCGTCGCAGTACCCGACCGTGTCGCCGCGGCAGCGCTCGCCGAGATCGTGCCGCGCTCGCCCATTCCGGTCGTCGCGGACATCCACTTCGAGCACACGCTCGCCCTTAAGGCGCTCGAGGCCGGCGTGCACAAGCTCCGCCTCAACCCCGGAAACATCCGCAAGCCGGAAGAGGTGCGCGAAGTCGTCGCCAAGGCGAAGGAGCGCGGTGTCCCCATCCGTATCGGCGTGAACTTCGGCTCGCTGCCGCCGATGACGCGCGAGTTCGTCGACGAGATGGCGGCTCAGGGGGCGACGCAAACCGAACTGATCGCCGAGCACATGGTGCGCACCGCGCTGCACCACGTGAAGATCCTCGAGGACCTCGATTTCGGCGACATCGTGATTTCGCTCAAGGCGTTCGAAGTTCCGGTCATGATCGAGGCGTATCGCCGGATGGCCAAGCTGAACGACTATCCGCTCCATCTCGGCGTGACCGAAGCGGGAACGCCGAAGTCCGGCGCGATCCGATCGGCGATCGGGATCGGCACCCTCCTGCAAGAGGGGATCGGTGACACCATTCGGGTTTCGCTGACCACCGATCCGGTCGAGGAGGTCTGGGTCGCCTACGAGATCCTCAAGAGCCTCGGGCTTCGGGAACGCGGAGCCACGCTGGTCGCCTGCCCGACCTGTGGGCGCGTCGAGGTCGACTTGTTCCGGCTCGCCAACGAAATCGACGAGTACCTGCGCACGATCAAGGAACCGATCAAGGTCGCCGTCATGGGGTGCGTCGTCAACGGTCCGGGCGAGGCGCGGGATTCCGATGTCGGCGTCGCAGCGGGTCGCGGCAAGGGGGTGATCTTCCGGAAGGGGAAGATCGTCCGACGCGTCGAGGAGCACGAGATCGTCCCGGCGCTGAAGGAAGAGATCGAGCGCATTCTGGCGGAGCGTCGCGCGGGTGTCGACCGTCCCACTCGCCGCGAGATCAGCATCCCGATCGTCGGCGAGTGACGCCAGCCTCGGAACCACCAGGATGACCAGCGAGGTCGCAACGGCGCCCAGTGAGGCGGTCACGATTCTGGGTACCACGTCCTGGGACGAGTTCTTGGAACTCGACCGTATGCCGGCCCTTGGTTCCACGGCGATCGTCCGTCGGCGCTTCGACGCTGGCGGTGGCACCGCGGCGAACCTCGCGGTCGCACTCGCTCGTCTCGGTGTCCGTCCCCTGCTCGTGACGGCGATCGGGGACGACGGTTACGGGCAGCGCTCGCTCGAGGAACTGGAACGCGAGGGGGTCGTCGTCCACGCGGTTCCGCGCCCTGCGACGCCGACCGATCGGTGCACGATCCTCGTCACGCCGGGCCCGGAGCGGACGATCCTCTGGTCTCCCGGCGCACGCTTGCGCCTCGGCGATCCGCTCCCGCTCGACCGAATCTTCCGAGCCCGTATCATCGTCGTCGATGTCGAGGAACTCCCGTTGCGTCGCTTCCTGCTCGATTTGCCAGCGCACGTCGCCCCGCGCGTGCAGCTTGTCGGGCCACTGACGCACCTGGCGACGCTGCCCCGAGAGATCGCGCTCCGCACCGCGCTCCAGCACGACGTCCTCGTCGGGAACGAAGAAGAGTTCTGTGCGCTCACCGGTTGTCACGACATCGAGTCGGCGCTCTCGTCGTTCCGCCGAGCGATGCCGCTCGGTGCGACCCGGCTCGCCGCAGTGACCCGCGGTCGAGCTGGCTGCGTCCTCCTGACCAGACGCGAACTCCTCCACTGTCCGGCGTTTCCGATCGAGGCGGTCGATCCGACCGGAGCTGGCGACGCGTTCGCAGCTGGTCTCGTCTACGGCCTCCTCGAGCGCCTCCCGCTCGAGGAACTCGGCCGCCTCGCCAACGCGGTCGGCGCACTGGCGACCCGCCGCCTCGGTGCGCGCACGGCGCTTCCGACAGAGGAGGAACTCCGACGCTTCCTCGCCGAGGCATGCCCATGCAGCTGACGCGCGAAGAGCTGCGCGAACTGGCTGCCCGTGTCGGCCTTTCCCTGATCGCCGTGACGACGGCCGACCCGTTCCCCCACCTCGCCGAACTTCTCGTGGAACGGATCCGAGCCGGCTACCTCCGGGGGATGGACTGGTTCGACGAACGGCGCGCCGAAATCGCCGCCGATCCTCGGTTCCTGCATCCCACGGCCCGGAGCATCGTCGCCGTCGCGCTCCCATATTGGCTGCCCGAGATCCGACCGCCCGACGACGGGATCGTCCGCGGCCGGATCGCACGGTACGCCTGGGGACTGGACTACCACCGCGTCCTCCGCGAGCGCATGCGAGCGCTCCATGCCGCCCTGGAAGCGCGGCTCGGTCGTCGGATCGAGGCGCGCTTCCTGGTCGACACCGCGCGCATCGTCGACCGCGAAGTCGCGGCGCGCGCTGGCCTCGGTTGGCAGGGCAAGAACACGATGATTCTCGTACCGCGCTACGGTTCGTGGGTCCTCCTCGGCGAACTCCTCCTCGATATCGCCCTCGAGCCGGACCGACCGCTCCGTCCGCGCTGCGGGCATTGCCGGAGCTGCCTCGACGCCTGCCCGACCGGCGCGCTGATCGCCCCCTACGAACTCTTCGCTCCCCGATGCATCTCCTACCTCACGATCGAGCACCGCGGTCCGATACCGTGGGACCTGCGACCGCTCATGGGCAACTGGGTGTTCGGTTGCGACGTCTGCCAAGAGGTGTGTCCGTACACCGTTGCCGCCCGCTCCAGCGACGATCCGGCCGTCCGCCCGGAACGCATCGAACACTGTTTCCCTCCGCTCGAATGGCTCCTGCGGATGACCGAGGAAGAGTTCCGCACGGTCTATCGCCAGCGTCCGGTGCTCCGCGCCAAGCGCTCGGGCCTCGCCCGCAACGCTGCCGTCGCCCTCGGCAACATCGGCGATCGGCAGCACCTGCCGCTGCTCGAGGAAGTCGTGGCGACGCACGATCAACCGCTCGCCCGCAGCCACGCCGCCTGGGCGATGGCGCGGATCGACTTCGCCGCGAGCGAGCCGTTCCTGCGCCGCGCTCTCGACCACGAGGACGACACCCTGGTCCGGCAAGAGCTGGAACGCCTGCTCGCCGCGCCGCCCGAGCCGATCAGCCGGTCGTCTGCAGCCCCGCAGCGATCGCGTTGATGCTGTGATGGATGGCATCCAGCAGGCGAGCACGCCGCTCCGCGAGCTCGGTGGGCAGCTGCCGGTAACGACGCAGGAGCTCGATCTGCGCGAGGTGGAGCACGTCGACGTACGGATTGCGTAGTTTCACCAGCCGCGCGAGCACCGGAGAGCGCTCGAGAAGGTCCCTCTGTCCCGTCACTTCCAGGACCAGGCGGACTGTCCGCTCGTACTCCGCGGCGATCCGCTCGAAGAACTCGCGCTGCTCGGCGAGCTCGGCATAGAGGGAAGCGATCGCCGGATCGGCGGTCGCCAGGCTGATCTGGGCGTTATCGATCAGCGTCTCGAAGAACGGCCAGTTCCGGTACATCGCCCGGAGCGTTTCGGCCCCTCCGCCCGCGAAGACGCTTTCCAGCGCCGTACCCAGGCCGTACCAACCCGGTAGGTTCACCCGTGTCTGCGTCCAGCTGAACACCCACGGAATCGCGCGCAGGTCGGCGAACCGGATCGTTTCGTCGGTCCCCATACGCCGGGCGACCGGTCGCGAGGCCAGGTTCAGCGTCGCCAGTTCGGGAAACGGAGTCGCTGCCGTGAAGAAGGCCACGAAACCCGGGTACCGCTTCACCGAATCCTCGTACGCCTGCTGCGAGACGAGCGCGAGCTGCTCCATCGTCGCGATCCAGGCCGGGGACAGCGCCGGTTCAGGCTCGTCGAGCACGGACCGCAACAGCGCATGCAGCATCTGCTCCCAGTGACGCAAGGCGATCGCCGGATCGCTGTACCGCGCGAAGATCACTTCGCCTTGCTCCGTCACCTTCAGGACCGGGACACGGGCGGCTGCTGGACGAGCTCGGATGGCACGGC
This sequence comes from Thermomicrobium sp., assembly GCA_026419575.1. Classification (GTDB taxonomy): domain Bacteria; phylum Chloroflexota; class Chloroflexia; order Thermomicrobiales; family Thermomicrobiaceae; genus Thermomicrobium. The sequence goes on from JANZZC010000035.1 coordinate 23,474, forward strand.
CCATCGATCCGCCTCCCCGACCGATCGCTCCGCCACGTCCGTGAAAGAGCCGCAGGCGAACCCCGAAGCGGTGGGCGGTCTCGACCAGCCTCCGCTGCGCGCCATAGATGCGCCAGTTCGAGGACACGTAGCCCCCGTCCTTGTTGCTGTCCGAGTATCCCACCATGACTTCCTGGAGGTCACCACGCGATGCGACCACCCGGCGATAGATCGGGATCGCGAGGAGTCGTTCGAGGATTTCCCCGCAGCGGTCCAATTCCTTGATTCGCTCGAAGAGCGGGACGATGTCGACTCGACTCTCGACACGCGTCCCCTCGCAGCGAACGAGTCCCGCTTCCCGAGCGAGCACGAGGGTCCCCAAAACGTCGGCAGGCTCGGAGGTCATCGAAACGATCACCGTGTGACAGGCAGGCTCGCCGTTGAACCGCTGGATGCGCGCCACGGCCTCGAACGTTTCCAGTACCTCGCGCGTCTCCGGTGAGAGCGCACCCTTCGGTAGGCCGAACGGTCCCCCTGCGAGACGCTCGAGCAGCATCGCCTCGCGTCCCTGCTCGCTCGATTCCGCGTAACCAGCGGTTCCCGCCAGGGCGAACAACTCGGCGAGCGCCTCGCGATGACGCGCCGCATCCTGCCGGATCTCGAGCTCCGCGAGATGGAAGCCGAAGACCTCGACGCGCGCGATGAGGTCGGCGAGCCGCCCGTCGGCGATCCGCTGTCCCTGGCTCTCCCGAAGCGATGTCGCGAGCAGCTCGAGGTGACCGAGGAACTCGGCGGGCGAGAAGTATCCGCCGAACTCCCCCGTCTCCGTCCGACGCAGCCGTTCCTCGATCAAGCCGAGCATGCGCCGGTACGGCTCGTCGGCCCACGCTCGAACCGGCGCCAGTCCCAGCCGCTCGCGTTCGTCATCGATCGCCGCGAGCAATGCCCGACTGGCTGGCCGCAGGCGGGAGGAAACGCTCAACGCCCGGCGCAACTCGACGACTTCCTCGCGGTACCGACGGAGGATGGCTTCGCGCAGCAACCGGGCCGTCGCCTCCGTCACCGCCGCTGTGACGGCCGGATTCCCGTCCCGATCGCCGCCGACCCAGGACCCGAGACGGACCGGTACCGGCCCCGGACGGTCGAGCAGCTCCGGGTAGGCCCGCGCGAGCGCCCGTCGGAGGGCTCGGCGCAACTGCGGGATCACCTCGTACACCGGTCCGGACAGGATGGCGATGGTGCTGCGCACCTCGTCGAGCGGCGTCGGCCGCGCGACACGCGTCTCTGCCGTTTGCCAGAGTATCGTGATCTCCTCACGGAGTCGCTCCAACAGCCAGTCCCGCTCTCGCGGCGACAGGCGCCCGTCGTCCAACTGTTGGATCCACCGTGCCAGCACTGCCAGGCGCTGCAGCACCGTCCGGCGCCGAGGTTCGGACGGATGAGCGGTGAAGACAGGGAAAATCAGCACCTCGCCGAGCGTCTGCGCCACCGCTTCGGGCGCAACGCCGCGCTCGCGGAGCGCGAGGAACGCGGCTTCCAGCGACTCGTGGAGCGCCGGCTCGACTCGCTCGCGTTGCCGCAGGGTCCGCACGCGATGGTGCTGTTCCGCGAGGTTGATGAGATGGAAGAAAATGCCGAACGCACGCACCAGGCCGAACAGCGCCTCGTCGTCCAAGGTCGCGAACCAGGCGGCGAACTCGCGCAAGCGTTCGGAGATCTGTCCGGTCGTGCGTGCCGCGATCGTCCCGCGACGTGCTCGTTCGACGAGGTCGTAGAGTGCCGTTCCGCCCTGCTCCCGCAGGACGTCGCCGAGCAGGCTGCCGAGCAGGTTCACTTCGTGCCGGAGTCCCTCGATCGGCTCGGCACGGAGGACGCGATCCGACTCCTCGGTGGGATTCGGTTGCCTCGCCATGGATCGTCCTCGCTCTCTCTCGAGCCACGCGCTCCGTTGCGCGCCCGTCCGATCTCTTCCAGACTTCGACAGGGATCGGTGGACTCGGGCTCGTCAGCGCCGTCGGAGACGAGCCACGTACTCAGTAGGGAAAGGGTACGCGCCGTGCTGCTCGCCGTCGACATCGGGAACACCAACGTCGTCATCGGTCTCTTCACCGGACAGGACCTCCGTGCCCGCTGGCGGCTCACCACGGGACGGGATCGGATGCCGGACGAATGGTGGGTACAACTCGTCACGCTCAGCCAGAGCGAGGGACTGCGCCTGCAAGCCGTCCGGGCGATCGTCATCGCGAGTGTCGTGCCGACGCTCACCGCTGCCTTCACCGAACTCGCTCAGCGTCGCCTGGGACTGCAACCGGTCGTGATCAACGGGGCCCAGGACTTAGGATTGCCGCTCCACGTCGACCACCCGCTCGAGGTCGGGGCCGATCGGATCTGCAACGCCGTCGCTGCGATCGAACGCTTCGGCGCTCCGGTGATCGTCGTCGACTTCGGTACCGCTACGACGTTCGACGTGGTCGACTCCGCCGGTGCGTACGTCGGCGGAGCGATCGCCCCGGGGCTCGCGGTCGCCTTCGAGGCGCTCACTCAGCGTGCGGCACGGCTCTTCACGGTCGCCCTTGAAGCCCCGCCACGCGCCATCGGCCGCAATACCCGCGAAAGCCTACAGTCCGGCACCGTAATCGGGTACGCCGAGCTCGTGCGCGGACTGATCCGGCGCATCCGTGACGAACTCGGACGCGAAGCCCCGGTCGTGGCGACGGGCGGACTGGCCGACCTCGTAGCACCGCTGGTACCGGAGTTCCTCGGCATCGAACCCGACTTGACCTTGCACGGACTGCGTATCGCGTTCGCGCGCCTGCAGCGCCAGACCGACGGTAGCTGACGTCAACGCCGGTATCCTCGGAGGAAATCGAAGTCGACCGTTTCGTCGAACGCGAGCACCGCCGCCTCGAGGAGATCCAGCGTGGCCACCACATCGTCGAGGTCCAGCGTCTCGACGGGGCTGTGAGCGTACCGGCGCGGAATATTGACGACCATCGAGGGAACGCCGCCACGCTCCAGATGCACGGCCGCGAGATCGGATGTGCTGCGCGGGAACAGCGCGCACTGGACCGGAATCCCGCGTTCCTCTGCGACCGCGAGCAGAAAGTCGCGCATCCCCGGATGCGCGACATGGCCGCGCATGCCGCCCATTCCGCTCGCCAACGCCAGGACCGGTCCGCCCCCGATCCGGATGCCGAGTTCGCGAACGAGATCAGTGTCCGGGGTCCCGCCGGCCGGAACCGTATCCACGACGAGCGCGGCCCGTGGCGCGACCCGGTACGTCGCCATCCGCGCTCCCCGCAAGCCGACCTCTTCCTGCACGGTGACGACGAGGACGGGTCGGCAACGCAGCACGCGCGTGCGGAGACGCTCGGCCAGCGCGACCAAGAGTGCGCACGAGACACGATTGTCCAATGCCTTGCCGCAGATCCGCCGAGGATTGGCGAGTCGCTCCACCGGTTCGTCGTAGGCGATCGGGTCACCGACCCGGATACCGGCGGCGAGCACCTCCTCGTCCGAGTCGAACCCGAGGTCGACGTAGAGATCGCGGACAGCGGGAACCGTCCGCTGCTCCTCGGGCGACATCAGGTGCCCGGGCCGGACACCGATGACGCCACGCAGGCCACGGACGCGGACGCGACGTCCCGGAAGCAAGGCGTCGATCACGCCGCCGATCTTCTCGACGCGCAGGAAGCCGTTCCGTTCGATTCCCTTGACGAGGAGCCCGATCTCGTCGGAATGGGCGGTCACCATGAGAACCGGATCTGTCACCGGCGCCGGTAGCGGTGCGTAGAGGTTCCCGAAGGAGTCGACCTCGACCGACTCCGCGAGAGGATGGAGCAGCTCGACCAAACGCGCCACCACCGGCTGCTCGTACCCGGAGACGCCGTCCAGGTCCGCGAGTTCGCGGATCCGTGCGAAGAGCTGCTCGCGCAGCTCCGCCTGCTCCTCGGCCGTTCGTCGCATGCTCGTTCCCTTCCGCGCGTGACACGGCTTTCGTCGGAGCCGTTATACTATCAACTGCAATCCCCGAGAGCTGAGGTGCCGCGTGCGCGGGACTCGCTGCAGACCGAACCCGAGGTACCGGACCCGAAGCCGGACGTCGACCGGTGTTCGGCTAGTGAGGAGGGTATCGTGAAGCAGTATTCCCCCAATCGGATCCGCAATGTCGGTCTCTTTTCCCACGGTGGAGCTGGTAAGACCACGTTGACCGAAGCGCTCCTCTTCGCGAGCGGTAGCATCTCCCGGATGGGCCGCGTCGAAGACGGTACCACGGTGTCTGACTGGGATCCGGACGAGCACAAGCGTCGCATTTCCATCGTGCTCAGCATCGTTCCGATCGAATGGCGCGACCACAAGATCAACCTGGTCGACACTCCCGGCTACTTCGACTTCGCGGGTGAGGTCCGCAGCGCCCTGCGGGTCGTCGATACGGCACTCGTCCTGATGGACGCGACGGTCGGCGTCGAGGTCGGGACCGAGCTGGTCTGGGAACTGGCCGATACACGAGGACTCCCGCGAGCGATCGTGATCAACAAGATGGATCGAGAGAACGCTAACTTCGCGCGAGCGCTCGCGAGCGCCCGTTCCGCATTCGGCAACCGGATCGTTCCGATGCAGCTTCCGATCGGCCAAGAGAAGGCGTTCCGCGGTTTCGTCGATGTGCTGTCCGGACGAGCCTATCTCTACGGCAGCAACGGCGCGGTCGAAGAGACCTCGATCCCCGACGAACTGGTCGGTGTCGTCGACGAATACCGCACGCAACTGGTCGAGGCGGCCTGCGAGAGCGACGAGGAGCTGACGCTCCGCTACCTGGAGGGGGAGACGATCGACGAGAGTGAGCTCCGCGCCGGCCTGCGCGCGGCGATCGCGAGCGGGAGCGTCGTCCCCGTCTTCGTGACTGCTGCCACCTCGCTCAAAGGGGTGCTGCCTCTGCTCGATGCGTTGGTCGATTTCTTCCCGGCACCCGGCCCCACACGCGCAGCCCGAAGCGACGGATCGACGGTCGAGCTCGCCCCGGATCCAAACGGCCAGCTCGCCGCCGTGGTGTTCAAGACGATCGCCGATCCCTTCGTCGGTAAGCTGTCCTACTTCCGGGTCTACTCCGGCACCTTGCGGACCGATTCCCATGCCGCCGTTCCCCAGCGGGGAGAGACCGAGCGGATCGGCCAGCTCTTCGTCGTGCGCGGCAAGGAGCAGCACCCGGTCGGCCAGATCGGCCCCGGCGACATCGGTGCCGTCGCCAAGCTCCAGGTCGCACGCACCGGCGATACCTTGACCGATCCGACACGTCCCGTGACGCTCGGCGGGATCGAATTCCCCGAGCCGGTGTTCACCGTCGCGGTGAGTCCGCGCACCAAGACCGATCTCGACAAGATGGGTACCGCGCTCCAGCGCCTGCTCGAGGAGGACCCGACGTTGCGCATCGGTCGCGAGAATCAGACGGGCGAGACCTTGCTCTCCGGCCTGGGCGAGAGTCACATCCAGATCGCGCTCGACCGGATGGCGCGCAAGTTCGGCGTCCACGTCGACTGGAGTCTGCCGCGCATTCCGTACCGAGAGACGATCTCCGTCCCTGTCCGCCGGGTCGAGTACAAGCACAAGAAGCAGACCGGTGGACACGGACAGTACGGGCACGTCTTCCTCGACCTGGAACCGCTCCCGGACGCCGAGTTCGAGTTCCACGAGACGATCGTCGGGGGCGTCGTACCCAAGCAATTCATCCCGGCGGTCGAGAAGGGCGTCCGCGAAGCGATGGAGGAAGGGGTACTGGCCGGCTATCCGGTCGTGAACGTCAAGGTGACGCTCGTCGACGGCTCCTACCACTCGGTCGACTCCTCGGAACTCTCTTTCAAGATCGCGGCCGCCCAGGCGTTCCGCAAAGGGCAAGCAGCCGCCAAGCCGATCCTTTTGGAACCGATCGTACGGCTCGAGGTCACCGTTCCCGACGCATACACCGGTGACGTGATGAGCGACCTCAACGGGAAGCGCGCCCAGGTGCTCGGGATGCGCCCGAACGAGAACGGGCGGACGACGATCGAAGCGCTCGTCCCGCTGTCGGAGCTCCAACGCTACGCGACCGAACTCCGGTCGCTCACGCAAGGGCGTGGCGTTTTCCGTACCGAATTCAGCCACTATCAGCCTGTGCCCCAGCAGCTCGCCGAGGCTATCATCCAGGAGTCGCGTGCTCGGCACGCGGCAGTGGCGAGCTGACGACGATCGAGCGTCGAACCACACTCCGAGGCTGATCGACGATCAGCCGCTTCCCTGCGTCGTGCGACCGATCGAGAGGGAACGAGCGTGCACACGACGACCACCATGACGGCTACCGTCGTCTTCGACGGTGGCTCGCGCGGGAATCCGGGTCCGGCCTACGGGAGCTTCCGTCTCGATCTCGGTGACGGGCTGGCCGAGGTACAGCGGATCGAGTTCGCGGAGCCGCTCACCAACAACCAGGCCGAGTACCGCACCTTGATCGCTGCCCTGGAAGCGTTGCTCGAGCTCCTCGAACGGCGCGGTATCCGGCCCGACGCTGTGACCGTCGAACTGCAGACGGACTCCGAGCTCGTCGTGCGGCAACTCCGCGGCGCCTACAAGGTGCGCAACCCTAACCTGCGCGATCTCCACGAGCGCGCCCGTCGCCTGCTCGATCACTTCGGTCGTTGGGACATCGCGTGGCAACCCCGCGCGGTCATCTATCGCTACTTCGGCCACTGAAACCGGGGCGACGAGGAACTTTGTCGTCGACCGTCGGGCGCCCTTGCACGCCTCATGCGGGCTGGATATACTCTCTATCGGCGTGGGCGGTTAGCTCAGCTGGTTAGAGCGCCACGTTGACATCGTGGAGGTCAGTAGTTCGAGTCTACTACCGCCCACCCATGAGGAACCCTCGCCGTCCGGCGAGGGTTCTTGCGTTCGGCAGCCGTTTTGAGCGAGGACGCTCAGCCAGCCCACGTCGCCGTTCCGCCGCGAGTGCGCACGGGCGAGGCGGCGGTCGACATCGCCCGCAGGACGGTGGACGCTCAGCGTTTCCACTGGTCGGGGCGATCGCTGCGACCGTGCCGCGCTGCCCGCCGTGGACCGCGTTGACACCCAGGCGGCGCGGGGACTACCATTCGAGCGAGAACGGCGACGACCGGGTCATGCGGCGGTTGTCCACCTCCAGAGAGGTCGGGTCCGAGGCTGCGAGCCCGGCTAGGTTCGGATACCTGTCCGCACCGCCCGCGAGCTGGTCCGGCGAACCGGAGTAGCCGGATCCGGTGCCCCCGTTATCGGGCGATCCGACGAGGGCCGCTGGCTCCCGTGCCAGCGGAAAGTCGGGTGGAACCGCGTCAGGCTCGGCCTGCCGTCCCGACAGGATGGCAGGCCTTTCGCTTGGAGGAAACCGGCTTCGTTCCTGGGAGGCGCTACGGATGCGTGATATGACAAAAGAAATGGATCTCGCCGTCCAGCCCGAAAGCGAGCAGGAACTCGACCTCGCCCGGATGCGGCATTCCTGTGCACACGTCATGGCGCAAGCGGTGGTCGAACTCTTCCCCGGAGCCAAGCTCGGTATCGGTCCAGCGATCGCCGACGGCTTCTACTACGACTTCGATCTCCCTCGCCCCCTCACTCCCGAGGACCTCGAGCGGATCGAGCGTCGGATGGAAGAGATCAAAGCCGCCGCCTACCCGTTCGTCCGCGAAGTCGTGACGCGCGAGCGAGCGCGCGAACTCTTCCGCGACCAACCGTACAAGCTCGAACTGATCGACGAGTTCCCGCCCGACGAGACCATCACCATCTACACGCACGACGGTTTCACCGACCTCTGTCGAGGCCCCCACGTCCGGGACACCTCGCAGATCGGCTATTTCAAACTCTTGCGCGTCTCGGGCGCGTACTGGCGCGGTGACGAGCGCCGGCCGCAGCTGCAGCGGATCTACGGCACATCGTGGCCGACCCGCGAACAACTGGAGGCCTATCTGCATCGCTTGGAAGAAGCCGAGCGTCGCGATCACCGCCGACTCGGACGGGAACTCGAGCTCTTCCACTTCGATCCGACCGCTCCGGGAATGCCGTATTGGCTCCCGAAAGGCCTGAAGATTCTGAATTTGTTGCTGGATTTCTGGCGGCAGGAACACGAGAAGCGCGGGTATCAAGAGATCGCCGCCCCGCTCATCAACGACAAGAGCCTCTGGGAGATTTCCGGACATTGGGATCACTATCGGGAAAACATGTTCCTCATCCAGCTCGACGAACATCTGGTGTACGGCGTGAAGCCGATGAATTGTCCGAACGCGATGGTCGTGTACAACCTCAAGAAGCGCAGCTATCGCGATCTCCCGCTCCGACTCTCCGACTGCGACATCCTGCATCGCTACGAGCGATCCGGAACGCTGCACGGGCTCTTGCGGGTCCGCAAGTTCCAGCAAGACGACGCTCACATCTTCGTCATTGAGGAGCAGATCGAGGAGGAGTTCGCCCGCATCCTCGAGATCGCGCAGCTCTTCTACGGAATCTTCGGACTCCGCTACACCCTCCGGCTCGGGACGCGTCCCAACGACTTCATGGGCGATCCAGAAACCTGGGACAAGGCCGAGGCTGCATTGCAGCGGATCCTCGACGAACACGCCGGCCCGGGCAATTACCTCGTCGGCGAAGGCGAAGGCGCATTCTATGGACCGAAGATCGACATCCTCATGGAGGACGCGCTCGGTCGCCAGTGGCAGACCGGAACGATCCAGCTCGACTTCCAGCTGCCTCGCCGCTTCGGTTGCACCTATACGGATCGCGACGGGACCGAGAAGACACCAGTCGTCATCCACCGGGTGATCTACGGCTCGCTCGAGCGCTTCATCGGCATCCTGATCGAGCACTTCGCAGGTGCATTCCCGGTCTGGCTTTCGCCGGTGCAAGCCGTCGTCATCCCGATCGCCGACCGGCATCTCCCCTACGCCTACCGTGTCCGCGACCGACTGCGCGAGGCTGGCCTCCGCGTCGAGGTCGACGACGGTGACGAACGGATGCAAGCTAAGATCCGGAACGCTCAACTGCAAAAGGTGCCGTACATGCTCGTCGTCGGCGATCGCGAAGCTGCCGACGAGAGCGTGGCGGTGCGGTTGCGCACAAACGAGAATCTGGGTGCGATGCCGCTCGAGCGCTTCCTGACGATGGTCCAGCGGATCGTCGCCGACAAGTCGCTCGAACTCGTGACGGAGGTCTGAGCCTCGGCGTCACGCTCACCACACCGCGCGGAAGACGCGTAACCAATTCTCGGAGCAGATCTTCCGCACCGCGGCCTCGTCGTAGCCGTGACGGAGCAGCGCTTCGACGAGGTACGGCATCCGAGAGGCGTCGGAGAGGTCACGCGGCATCGTCGCGCCGTCGAAGTCGGAACCGAAGGCGACGTGATCCACTCCCACCAGCCCGACGATGTGGTCGATGTGCGCGATCACGTCCGCGAGGCTCGCGTCGTCGGGGCGCTCCGCCCCGACGCGGAGAAACCCGACATGGAAGTTGATGCCGACGAGCCCGCCCTTTGCGGCGAGCGCTCGTATCTGGTCGTCGGCGAGATTGCGGGCCACCGGACACAATACCCGGCAATTGCTGTGGCTCGCGACGACGGGCACCGTCGAGCACTCCAGCACGTCCCAGAAACCGGCATCGTTGAGGTGCGATACGTCGATCAGGATGCCGAGCTCGTTGCACGCCCGTACCAACTCCCGCCCGAGCGCCGTGAGCCCGCGCCCGCGATCCTGCGGTCCGACCCCTTCCGCGAAGATGTTCGGCCGACTCCAGGACAGCCCCAACCACCCGAGCCCCAGCCGATGGGCCAACCTGAGGACACGTAACTCCGGATCGATCGCTTCGGCGCCCTCGAAGTGCAGGATGGCACCGAACCGGCCTCCCTCCAGGCACCGTCGCAACTGCTCGACGTCCGTCACCAGCTCCATCGCCCCGTCGGACGCAGTGATCGTCTGCACGAGACGATCGACCGCGCGCAGCGTGCGGACGAGCGCTTGTTCCGGCAAGTGCTCGTCGCGAACGAACACAGCGGTCAGCATCGCCGCGATGCCACCGCGCTTGGCTCGGGGAAGATCCACGTGTCCGGTCGCGGATTCCACCAGGAAGTCTCGCCCGGTCTCGAGCAAGGAGAGCACGTAGTCGGTATGTCCATCGATGATCGGGAACATGTCCAGGAAGCCCCCTGCACTAGGAACCGACCCGCATCGCTCCCGCGCCGACATCTGCGTGCTCACGTTCGGTCGGCTTGTAGGCCGTCACGTGGAGTCCCGCAGCCAACGTCCGCCCACGAAACACCCGGTCCTCGAGCGCGGCTGCCCGCCACGTGAAGACGAACGCGACACGCGTCACCAGGCGCACCAGCCCGATCGGAAGCCTCCCCGGAGCACCCGCCGCGCGCTCTCGCTGCCAATAGTCCAAGAGATCGTGCAGCTGCCCGATCAGGTGAAAACTGTACCCGAGCGCGCGCACTTCGAAGCCAGCTTTGGCGAGCAGCCGCAGGACATCGATATCGGAGAAGCGTTGGATGTGCCCGACGTGATCGCGCTTCCAGCGATGGATCGGCCAGCGCTCGCTCGCTCGCAACAACCAGTACAGTGTCCCCGGCTGCGCCTCGAGCGGCACGAAGGCATGCAGGATCCCCCCCGGCCGGAGAACACGCGCGCACTCCTCGATCATCGCGGCCGGTTGCGGCACATGTTCCAGCACGTCGAGGAACACGACCGCATCGAAGGTTTCGTCACGAAAGGGGAGCCGGCAGGCGTCGAAGACCACGTAGCGGCCGGTCGGATCGCGCTCGTAGGCCTCGCGGATCGCGCGCCGGCTGAGATCTCCGCCGACGATCCAGAGATCGGGACGCGCCCGCGCGAGCGCGCGTACGTAGCGCCCTGCCCCGCAACCGGGTACGAGCACGCGCCCCGTTGTCCGGTCGAGCGCCGCGAGCGCGTGGCGCAGACGCAGCGCTCCCAGGTTCAACCCGACCGGCGACACGTCGTCTCGCCCCTGGATGAGCCTGGGATCGTCGACGCAGTACCGACCGACCCGCCTCACGAACTCGCACCTCGTACGGTATCCAGCAGGACGGACAGATCGTCGATGACCGCGTCCGGTTGCACGGAGCCCGACGCGGCGTCCTGTTCGGTCGAGACCCCGGTGAGCACCAGCGCCGTGAGGGCTCCGGCGCGCTTCCCCGCCAGTACGTCGGTGTCGAGCCGGTCACCGACGACCAGGAGTTCCTCCGGCGCGACACCGAGGAGTTCCGCCGCCCGGAAGATCATCGCCGGCTCCGGTTTACCGATCACCACCGGCGAGCGATCGGTCGCTGCCTGGAGCGCCGCGACGATCGCGCCGCTGCCCGGGAGGAGTCCTTCCTCGGTGGGCAACGTCCGGTCCGCGTTCGTCGCCACCCAGTCGGCGCCCCGCCGGATCGCCAGGGTCGCGATCTTCAGCTTCTCGTACGTGAGGGTGAAGTCCGCTCCGTTCACCACCACGTCCGCGTCACGTCCGGCCGGCTGGAAGTACCCTCCCTCGTACACTGCCTGTTCCAGCGCCGGCATGCCCAACACATAGACGCGGGTTCCACGCTCGTACCGCTGGCGCATCCAGTCGCGGGTCGCGACCGCCGATGTGACGATCCGTTCGGGGGGAACAGTCATACCCATGCGCGCCAGTTTCGCCGCGTATTCTTCGGGCGTCTTGGTCGCATTGTTGGTCACCATGACGAACCCGATGCCACGCTGCTGGAGTTCGCCCACCAGCCCGGCCGCAGCAGGCAACGGCTGTTCGCCCCGATAGAGCACGCCGTCCATATCGAAGGCGATCGCGCGGACTCGGGGCCACAGTGCGCGCAGTCGCTCGTCGATCACGCTCCGCATTCCGTTCGCAATCCTCACGTCCCATCGGTTGACGACGTCGTCGTTCTGGCCGAGCATAGCATAGCGAAACGACCGCGCTCGCCACACGGACATCGGTGGGGAGACGTCGATGCCAGGACGACCGATCGGCCGGGACCATGCCGAACGCGTTCTCGCGCTCATCGATGCGGAAGAACTCGTCGAGCTCGCACGTACCCTGATCCGTATCCCGACGATCAATCCGCCCGGCGACGTCCAGGAAGCAGCCTTCGTGTGTACCCAGTATCTCGCCCGGGCTGGATTCACCGTCGAGCTCGACGCCGCCGAACCGACCAAACCGAACGTCGTCGCGCGGTACGGCACCGCCCCGGGGCCGACCCTACTGTGGAACTCGCATCTTGACGTCGTACCTATCGGCGAAACATCGGCCTGGTCGGTCCCACCGTTCGAGGGAACCGTGCGCGACGGCCGACTCTACGGGCGCGGTGCCTGCGACGTGAAGGGTGGCGTCGCTGCCCAACTCGTGGCCGCGGAAGCGCTGGTGCGGAGCGGCATCCCGCTCCGCGGTTCTCTCGTCGTCACCGAGGTCGCCGACGAGGAAGTCGGCGGACAACTAGGAGCGAAGCGGATCGCCGAGCGCGAGGACCTCCGCCCGGACGCCGTGCTCGTCGCCGAACCGACGAACAACCGAGTCTGCATCGGAGAGCGCGGGGGGGTCGGAATCCGTGTGACGGTGTTCGGGCGTACCGCGCACGGCGCTCTTCCCTGGGTGGGAGCCAATGCGATCGAAGGCATGGCCGAGGTGATCGTCGCGCTCCAGCGGGACCTGTGGCCGCGCCTGGCGGAGCGCCGTCATCCCTACTTCGCGCCGGCATCGGCGACCATCAGCCTCATCGAGGGCGGGGTCAAGACCAACGTGGTCCCCGACCGGTGCTCGATCTACATCGACCGGCGCCTGATCCCCGGAGAAACGCCGGAGGCAGCGATCGAGGAGGTCCGCGCGGTCGCCGAAGAGGCGATCCGGGGCGTACCCGGACTTCGCGTCGTCGTCGAACCGGCGGCGGAATGGCCGGGCCGGCCGGCGATCGTGCAGCCGGAGGATTCCCCGCTCGTCCGGACGATGGTCGCCGTCGCCGAGTTCCTCGGGCTCGATACCACGCTCACCGGGTTCAGCATGGGCACGGACGGTCGGTTCTTCGCCGCGCGCGGCTACCCGACGGTCATCTTCGGCCCTGGCGACCCCCGGGTCGCCCACCAGCCGGACGAGTGGGTGGAGATCGCCGACCTCGTCCAGTGCGCGCGAGCGTACGCGCTCGCCGGGTTGGCGATCTTGGGCGCCGATACCCTGTCATTCGCCTGATCGGCGCTGCGCCTCGTAGGCACGCTTGGTCGCCTCGTCCGGAGGATACGTCCCGGCGAGCGGCGCTCCGGCCCGGATCCGCTCCAAGATGAACGCCTCGAGTTCTTCCTGTTCGGCTGCCGCCTCGGCGACCTCTTCAGCGATGTCGCGGGGAAGGACCACAACGCCTTCGCCGTCGCCGACCAGCACGTCACCGGGGAGGATCGTCACCCCACCGCAGGCGATCGGGACGTCTCGGTCGATTGGAACGTGCAAACTCTGCGAGAGTCCGGCGTGCTGGCCACGCGCGTAGGCCGCCAGCCCGAGCGCGACGATCCCTGGCGTGTCGCGGAACGCTCCGTCCGTCACGATCGCGACACCGCCTCGCGCCTGGACGCGCGCGGCCAGAATGTCCCCGAGGACACCGGCACCGGTCTCCCCGCGCGCCTCGATCACCAGCACGTCCCCCGGCTCGATCGCCTCGATCGCGGCACGTTGCGGATTGCGCTCCGGCTCGCGCTCGAGCGCAGCGAGAAGATCGGCTCGCCCCGGCAGGTACCGGAGGGTGCGCGCTCGCCCGACGAAGCGATAGTCGGACCGGAGCGGCCGTACGTCCTGGAGGAACTGGTTCCGGTACCCCCGACGGTACAGCTGCGTCCACAGCGTGGCCGTGCTCGTCCGCTCCAGCACTCGCCGGAGCGTCTCCGGAACCGGGCGGAGTTCTCCCCCGCTCACCACGGTGTGCCCCCTTTCTCTCGCATCGCTACCGTGCCGCCTGTGACTCGCCCCACGACACGCAGGATCAGCCTACTGCAACACGATCGCCGGTGGCGCCTCGAGAACCGGCTCTCGTCGACGGGTTCGTCGCACCGAGCGTCGAGACTTCCGAACACGAGCATCCGGGCACCGCAGGCACTCGCCACCGCGGATCCGGTCGCCCCCTCGCCGAAGTCGGTCTCGGGGCCACGCAGTCTCCCTCCGCCGAACGGAACGTCGGCGCTCGCCGTCGCCCGGTCAGGATCCGAGCAGCACGAACGCCAAGGTGACTCGGCCGCGCGACGTCCCGACCGGCGTGGAATGCGCCAGTGCGCTCGTCGCAGCGTCGAGGCCGAGGGGAGAATCGGTCGCCGGGGCACGACCCTCGGCGACTGCTCGTCGGCACGCGACCGGGCACGGACCGGTGAGCTCCACGCGCCCCTGCCCCTACCGACGGCGCGAGTGGGCCGTCGAGCCGCTTCGGGCATCCGTCGCGCGCTTCGTACCCGCCGGCGCGGAAGTCGACCGGGAGAAGGGGCGTCCTGCGGTTCACGGATTCGTCGCACCACCGCGCCTCCGTCGGCGCCGTCGGTATGCCACGCCGCCGACGGCCGCCGCGCCGACCGCTATCAGCATCCACCAGCTCGAGACGACGATCCGGACGAATGCATGCACGACGAGCCGGAGGAACAACAGGGATGTCGCCCATGCTTCCCGCACCGTCTCGGCGAGCGTCGGTTGACCTTGTCGCACCCACGGCACCACGAGGATGCGTACTTCAGCGTAGGCGATACGCCGTTGGAGCTCGTTCTCCCGGGCAGCGAGCCGCTCGATTTCCGCACGGATGCGAGAGAGTTCCTGTTCGACACGGAGGATCTCGTCGATGGTCGAAGCTCGCCCGAGCAGTTCCTGCAGACGCGCTTCAGTCCGCTCCAGCGAACGACGCCGCGCCGCGACATCGATCACCGCATCGGTGACGTCGTTCCGCCGCTCGATTCGACTCGGCACTCGCACGATCTCCGGGAGGCTCGTCACCGCCGCGAGGAAATCCTCCAGACGTTCCGATGGAACGAGGACCACCAGCCGCGCCTGGTTCGGTTCGCTCGCTTCGGTGCCGGTCGCGATCTCGGCCTCGCCGACGTAGCCTCCGTACTGCCGTGCCAGCGCCTGCACCCGATCGGCCACTCGACCGATCGCTGCGCCTTCGAGTACCAGCTCCGCCTCGCATACGACGAAACGCTCGTTCCCGCCCGACCACGAGGTCGCCGCCGGCTCCACTGAGGACCCGCTGCCCCCTCCGGTCACGACCGGAGTCGTGGCCGTTCGCTCCTTCGGCCCGACACAGGCGATCCCGATCAAGAGGATCGTCACCAGGACGATCGACGGCGATCGCATCGCTTCCTCCTTCGTACCGGCACCGTTCCACCAGCGAGACGAAGGAGGAGCGCGCAGGGTTCCCGCAGCCGAGCCGGTGCCTCAGAGCAGGACCCGATCGTAGCGGCGGCTCACCATCACCTGGAGACCGATCAGCCAGACCAATAGGACGAACCAATCGCGGAGCGCGCCTGGAGCGACACCGTACACCAGCGCGTTCCGCAAAAGCTCCACGAGATAGGTGAGCGGATTCACGTGCGCGACGACCCGCAACCAACTCGGCATGAGATCGAGCGGGTAGATCGCGTTGCTCGCGAAGAAGAGCGGCATCGTCAGGACTTGTCCGATCCCCATGAAGCGCTCGCGCGTCTTGAGCAACGTGGCCAGCAACATCGAGAGCGTGGCGAAAACCCCTGCGCCGATAACGACCGCCAGGCCGCTGGTGAGGATCGTCCAGAGGTTGGCGCGAAAGTGCACCTGGAGCACCATCGCGACGAGCATGATGACCGCACCCTGGATAAGCGCCCGCAGCCCCGCTCCCAGTCCCTTCCCGGTCACGAAACTCGCCCGCGGCACCGGTAGCACCAGGATCTTCTGCAGCACGCCGGCGTCGCGCTCCCAAATGATCGCAAGCCCATAGAAGATGGCAGTGAACATCACCGACTGCGCCAGGATGCCCGGCGCCATGAACGTCAGGTAGTCCTCCTGGCCGGCGATGAGGCGCGCTCTCGCGACCGCCTGCCCGAAGATCGTCAACCAGAGAATCGGCTGAACGACCCGGGTGACGACCTCCCAGGGATCGTGCCGGAGCTTCCGGGCTTCGACCTCGGCGACGACTAGGGAGGCGTTGACGAAGCTGACGAATCGCTCCCATGGCGAGAGCGGCTGAATCGCACGAGCGATGCGGCGCTCGAGTTCAACCGAAACGTCGGAGACGCCGACGGAGCTGCCGGACTTCACTGTAGGAACCTCCCGATTCCAGCGTATCTCCGGTCAATGTCGTGAACACCTCGTCGAGGGTCGCAGCGCCACCGGCTTGCGCCTTCAGTTCACCAGCCGTGCCCAGCGCGACGAGTCGGCCCCGATTCATGATCGCGACGCGGTCGCAGTAGAGCTCGGCCTCCCCCATGTAGTGCGCCGTCACGAGCAGCGTGGTCCCGTCGCGCTCCCGCAAGACCTTCAGGGCATCCCACACCGAGCGCCGCGCCGTCGGATCCAGCCCGACCGTAGGCTCGTCGAGGACGAGGAGCACTGGCCGATGGAGGATCGCCTGGGCGATCTCCAATCGTCTGACCATGCCGCCCGAGTAGGTCCGCACCAGCCGATCGGCTGCTTCCTCGAGGCGTACTAGCTCGAGGACGTCGGCGATCGCACGCTCTCGTTCCGCCCGAGGAATCCGCAGGAGTTTCGCGACGACGAGTAGGTTCTCGTACCCGGTGAGCGAACCGTCGGCCGAGAGCGTCTGCGGCACGTAGCCGAGGACGCGACGGACACGGGTCGGATGCCGGGTGACGTCCAGACCGGCGATCCGCACGCTCCCGGCCGTAGGCCGGAGGAGCGTGACGAGTACCCGAATCGTCGTCGTCTTCCCCGCCCCGTTGGGCCCGAGGAGCGCGAACGCTTCACCGGCCTCGATCGAGAAGGTCAGACCATCGACCGCGACGACATCGCCGAAACGCTGGATCAGTCCCTCGACTTCAACGAGCTTCATCGACAGCGCTTTCCTCTCGCTCGGCCGCTCTCACCAGCCGCTCCAGCAGGGGAAGGAGCATCCGGAGTTCCTCGCTGCGCAAGACCGACAACAGCTCGACGAGATACGTCCGCCGCGCCTCGTACCAGGCCGCGAGTCGTTGCCGTCCCTCGGCAGTGAGCGAGACCGTGACCACCCGCTCGTCCCCGGTTGCCCCTCGTTCCCGCTGGACGAGCCCCAACCGTTCCAGCCGCTTGGATGCCACCGAAACGGAGCCCGGAGTGACACCGAGTTCGGTCGCGAGCTCACCGATCCGCAGCGGTCCCCGGATCCAGAGCTTCTTCAGCAACCAGAACTGTTCCGGCGTCAGCTCCCCGTGGCGCAGCGGATGGGTACGGCGACGCAAGTGGCGAGCGAGCTCCAGCAGCAACTCGGCGACTGCCATCCGGTGATCCGACGCTTGCATCGGCGATCCTTTCGATCATCCGTTCTTTCAATGCTCGAAACTTTACGTCGCCGAGTATGGCATACTGGACGCAGGGAAGCAAATCGCCGGGGGTTCCATGCTGTTCCTGCTCTTCATGGCCACCGTGCTCGCTGTCGGCTTGCTCGTGACGACCCTGCTGGTCGGTTTGACGGTCTCGTCCCTCGTGACGCTCGTCACCGCACCCGGTCAGCTCGCGCGCCTCCTGCGCGATCGACGCCTGCGCCGGAACCATGCCCTAGAGCACGCCACGATCAATGTCATCGAGGAACGGTTCGGGCCGAGCCAGCTGGCTGGCCTGGCGCGCCCGGACGGCTTCCTCATCTTCGGGAGCGCTTCGCCGGCGCTGGTTCTGGATGCCGCCCAGGAGGCGCTGCGACGCCTGCAGCGCGGCGAGCGCCGGCTGGCCATTCACCCGCGGTGCGGGACGACCCTGATCGCGAGTCAGCTGGTGCTCGCGCTCGCGTTTCTCGGAAGCCTCCTGGTACTGCGTCAGCTCTCGCTCTGGCCCTTCCTCTTGGGCATCCTCGCGGCACTCGTCCTCGGCCCGCGCCTCAGCCCGCTCCTCCAGCGTTGGGTGACGACGGACGCGCGGGTGGATGGGCTCGCGATCGCCGGCCTGCAACCGTACCTGGCTCCGGTGCGCGTGCTCGGAACGAGCATGCTCGTTCCGGTTCCCGGCGCGCTCCTGGTCCGCACGGTACCGACGGTGGAGACCGGTGAGGAGGGTACCGTGACCGTTATTACCCAGGACGCCAAGACGTTTCAGGCTGGACACTACCGGATCGACTGAGCTGGCACCGGATCGGTCGTTTCGCTACAATTTACTGGTCGCGACGTGCGTCGGTGTGGTGGTGCGAGACGATGGCTGAGCGGATTCTCGTCGCGCTGTCGGGAGGCGTCGACAGCGCAGTGACAGCGTATCTCCTCAAGCAGGCCGGCTGGGAGCCGATCGGGATCCATTTGCGTCTCTTCGACGCGGCACCCGAGCTGGACGGGGTCTGCTGCGGTGACGTCGCGGCAGCGGATGCGCGCGCGGTCGCGGCCCAGCTCGGCATTCCCTTCTACGTGCGCGATCTCCGGCCGCAGTTCGAACAGGAGGTCGTGCGCCCGACGGTCGAGCACTACGCGCGAGCGGAGACACCGAATCCGTGCATCTCCTGCAATCACCGCGTCCGCATCCCGGCGCTGCTCGAACTCGCCGATGCCCTCGGCATCCGCTATGTCGCCACAGGGCACTACGTCCGCAAGGTGGCGACACCGCACGGCTGGCGGATCGCCGAGGCCCGCGACCCGCAGCGCGATCAGTCGTACGTCCTCTACCGGTTGACGCACGAGGAACTCGATCGACTGATCTTCTTGCTCGGTGACTACGACAAGGCGACGGTCCGTGCGATCGCCCGCGAGGCCGGCCTCTTCGTCGCGCAGAAGCCGTCATCGGTCGACTTGTGCTTCGCCAAGACCTACGGCGGTATCGGGCGCCTCGTCGCGCAGCGTCGCCCGGAGACCGGCCGACCCGGTCCGCTCGTCGACGAGCGCGGCGACATCGTCGGCGCTCATCCGGGGATCGCCTTCGTGACGATCGGCCAGCGTCGCGGTCTCGACTGGGTCCGCCAAACGCCGGAACGACGCTACGTCGCACGGATCGAGCCGGACACCGCGACCGTGCGGGTCGCGCCACGCGACCGCATTCTCACGTGCGCCGTACACCTCGTCGATCCGATCTGGCACGAGCCCGTGTCGCGCGCCGACGCCCGCATCCGTTACCAGGGTCCGCGGATCCCGGCGCGCATCGAGGGTGACTGGGTCGTCTTCGATCACCCGGCACCGCCGCTCGCCGCGGGCCAGGCGGTCGTCCTCTACGTCGACGACCGGGTCGTCGGTGGCGGCACGGCTGCAGACGTCGTCCGCACCGGTGACCGCCTGAACGGCGATGCCGACGCGCGAGCTCCCGTCGGCATCGCCGCCGCTCATTCCTGACGTCGCCACTCCCCGCTGCGTCCCCCAGCTTTGTAGACGAGGCGGACGTCCTCGATCGTCATGCCGCGGTCGACCGCTTTCAACATGTCGTAGACGGTGAGCCCCGCTACGGCTACCGCGGTCAAGGCCTCCATCTCGACGCCCGTCCGCCCTACCGTCTCGACCCGTGCCTCGATCTCCACGCACGATTCCTGCTCGTTCGACTCGAGGTCGACCTCGACTTTCGTCAACGGCAACGGGTGACACAGCGGGATGAGTTCGCCCGTCCGCTTGGCAGCCATGATCCCAGCGACGCGCGCGACGCCCAGCACGTCTCCCTTGGCGGCTCGTCCCTCGACGATGAGCCGGAGCGTCTCCGGCTGCATGCGGACCCGCCCCCGGGCGACGGCGACGCGATGCGATTCCAGCTTGGCAGCCACGTCGACCATCCGCGCTCGACCACGTTCGTCGAAGTGCGTGAGTTCGGCCATAGATCTCCCTCCGCGACCAGTTGTATCGCAGGACGGAACGGAATAGGGAGCGGAGTCGGACGACTCCGCTCCCCTGCCTCCGGCCCTACGCGCTCAGCTCTTCCGCGTCCAGTTCACCGGCGATCCAGCGAGCGAAGGTATCGACGCCGTACAGCGACTCCAGGACCGCGACGCCGACGAAGAACGCGTTGGCTGCGAGCAACCGGCGCCGCTGCTCTTCGTGGG
>JANZZC010000084.1 GCA_026419575.1 Thermomicrobium sp.
AGATGTGTATAAGAGACAGGTCGAAGGCCTGGAACGAGCTGATCGTCTGTACGACCAGGAGGAAGAGCGTGATCGGGCCAAGCTGCGGCAGCGTCACGGCGCGGAAACGGGCGAGGGCACCGGCACCGTCGACCGTCGCTGCCTCGTAGAGCTCCTGCGGGATCCGCTGCAAGCCAGCGAGATAGACGACGGTCGTGAAGCCGACCGTCTTCCAGATATAGACGAGAATCACGGCGAGCATCGCGAGTCGCGGGTGGTTCAACCAGTCCGGCGAGACCGTCCCGAGCCAGCTGGCGATCTGCGCGACGACGCCGAAACGTGGGTTGAGCATGTTGATCCAGAAGACGGCAACCGCGGCACCGCTGAGCACGTAGGGCGCGAAGACGACCCCGCGCGCCAGCGCGATCCCGCGCAGCGGCTGGTCCAAGAGCAGCGCGAAGAGGAGCCCGAGCAGGATCGTTCCACCGACCGTCCCGGCGGTGAACACGACGGTATTGCGCAGTACCTCGTGGAACTCCCGGCCACCGAGAAGAAAGCGGTAGTTCTCCAGGCCGACGAACACCTTGACCGGGCTGATCAGGTCCCAGTGCATCACGCTGAGGTAGGCGTTGTAGGCGAGCGGCCAGTAGGTGAAGACCAGGAGCAGGAGAACGTTCGGCGTGACGAAGGCGAGGAAGAGCGGCCAGTCGCCGAGCGCTCGGAGGAGACCCTCCCGCGCGGCCGCCGCACGAACCCGCGCCTCCGTTCCAGCGACCCGCCCTCGTTCCACGATCTCGACCGAACGCTCCATTGCCCGCTCCTCCGCGCGGTCCGTTCACCATCCGCCGGTTTTCTACGCGAGCGCCACCGGCCGGTTGTTGCGAGGTGGTTGCGATCCGTTCGATCGCGCGGCCGAGTCGGGTTCCCCGTAACGGATCGGCAACGAACGAGCGGTCAGCACGACCGAAACTGAGGGCGGAGATCGGAACCGCGAGCGAGGAGGATCAGCATGGAGAAGCGCACCTGCCGAGAGCACTTCCTCCGCCGTTGGCCCCGGCGGCCTTGGGTCATCGCGCACCGTGGCGCCTCCGGTCTCGTACCGGAGAACACGCTCACTGCCTTCGTCCTGGCAGCCGAGCAAGGTGCTGATTTCGTCGAGCTCGACCTCCGGATCACCCGCGACGGCGAACTCGTCGTGTGTCACGACGCGACGCTCGAGCGTACGACGGACGGACACGGCTTCGTCCACGAGCACACGCTCGCTGAGCTACGACGGCTCGACGCCGGTTACACGTTCACGCTCGATCGCGGAGCCACCTACCCGTTCCGCGGCCTCGGCCTGCGCATCCCGACGTTCGCGGAAGTGGTCGCTGCCCTGCCGAGCCACGTCGGGATCGACGCGGAGGTCAAGTCGGCACCGTGGGACCCCGCCGATCGCCAACGCGGACAGGCGATCGCCGAGCGCCTCGTCGCTTTCGCTCGAGCGCACCCGACACTGCGCGAGCGGCTGCTCGTTTCCTCGTTCGACCAGGCTGTTCTCGAGACGATTCGCCAGCTCGATCCCGAACTTCCGGTCGGCCTCTGCACGATCCCGCTGGCGCCGCTGCCCGAGCAGCTACGCAGCGTGGTCGACCATGGCTTCGATGCTTTCCATCCAATGGACGTCGGCTTCGACGAGCACGGCGCAGCGGTGGTCGCTGCGGCGCACCTCGAGGGCATCCTCGTGAACGTGTGGACGGTCGACGTCCCGGAACGCGCCGTGGAGCTGACCGCGCTCGGTGTCGACGGTATCATCACCGACTACCCGGAGGCGACCCGTCAGGCGATCGAGCGGGCGTTCGGGCGCAGCGCGACCGTCGCGTTCCCCGCACCGCGCTGAGAGCGCGGTCGGCGCTGCCGCTCGGCCCGTCGGGCGCCCAGCGGGGGCAGTGCGCGTAACCTCGCTCGCGTGCTACACTGAAATCCGACCGACGCGTCGGTCGGATTCGGAGGCAGCGATGGCGAGCGCCACCGACCCCCGAACGAGCGAGCCCGTCGTCCAAGCCCGTGCCCGCGCCCGCCGCGAGCGGATCCTCGACGCCGCCCTGCAGGTCTTCGCGCGACGCGGCTATCGCGATGCGACGATGGACGAAGTGGCGGACGCTGCGGCGACCTCCAAGGGCGGGCTCTACTTCCATTTCCCCGGCAAGGAAGCCCTCTTCCTGGCGCTCCTCGAGCGATCGGCCGAGCTCCTGTTGCGCCGCACCGCGGAGGCGCTGGCCAGCGCGAGCGACCCGGCGAGCAAGCTCGATGCCGCGCTCGATGTCGTCCTCCGCCTCTTCGCGACGCATCGCCCACTGGCCCGTCTCTTCTTGGTGGAAGCTATGGCGGCGGGGCCGGCGATCCAAGGGGCGCTCGTCGAACTCCGCCGACGGTTCGCGGCGCTCATCGCCGGCGAGCTTGCCGCTGCGCGGGCCGCAGGGCTGATCGGCCCGCTCGACCCCGACCTGGCCGCGACGGCCTGCTTCGGCGCGCTCTACGAGGTCGTGACGCAATGGGTGCTGACCGGCAACCCGCCGGATCTCGAGCAGGCGGCACCGGAGCTCCGTCGCCTCCTCCGGCGGATGCTGGGGCTCCCCGAACCTGCGGAAGGGAACCGGACGACCCGATGACGCGCGACACCTCCGTTCTCCCGTTCAGCGATCTGTGGGAACTCGCCGAACGTCGGGCACGGGCGCTCGAGCAGCCGGTCCTGCTGAGCCTTTCGGAAGCGAGCCACCCGGTCGATCCGATCGCGCTGTTCGCTCGCAGGAACTCTCCGGCCCGTTTCTTGCTCTACTCGCAGCGTACGGGCGATGCGCTGGTCGGACTCCACGCCCAGCGACTGCCCGTCGCGACCGCGGCGGTCACCGATCTCCCCGTCCCGGAGCGGCTCGCCCGCGCCTGGCGACGGTGGAGCGCCGACGCGCTGTGGGACGGCCCGCTGCCGCCGCTCGCCTTCGCCGGCTGGGCGTTCGATCCGCTCGGCGACACCGCGGACGAGCGCTGGCAGGCGTTCGGCGCTGCCCAGCTGCTCCTGCCACGCCTTCTGTACCGGCAGCAGGGAACGCTCGCTTTCCGCGCACTCCAGGCGGTCGTTCGCCCAGGAGAGACGCCACCGCGTCTCCCCGGCTGGGGACCGCTACCGCCGGCGACCGCTCCCTCGGCTCCGCTGTCCACCCTCGCCCGCCGCGAACTCGTGACGGCCGACGACTGGCAGCGCATAGTCACCGCCGCGCTCGCCGCCATCGAGCGCGGCGAGTTGGCGAAGGTGGTGCTGGCCCGGTCGGTCGAGCTTTCGACCGGTCGTCGGTTCGACGTGGAGCACGCCTTGCGGGTGCTGGCCGAGCGGTATCCGGCATGCACCCTCTTCGCCCTCGCGCTCGGGGACGCCGTCTTCTTCGGCGCCACGCCCGAGCGGCTGGCCCGCGTCGCCGGTGGGACGGTGACGACGGTCGCGCTCGCCGGATCGCTGCCGAGGCTGTCGAACGCAGCCGACGACGGGTCGAGCGCTGCCGCACTGTGGGCGAGCGCGAAGGACCGTCAGGAGCACGCATTCGTCGTGGAGGCGATCCGCACGGCGCTCGCCCCGTTCTGCACGCACCTCGCGATCCCCGACGAACCGATCGTCGTCTCCATGGCGAACGTACACCACCTCGCGACGCCGATCACCGGCGTTCTCGCGGACGGCTTCGGCGTCCTCGACGTCGCGGCGCGCCTGCATCCCACCCCGGCAGTGGGCGGAACGCCGCGGGAGGCAGCGCTCGCCTTCATCCGGGCGCACGAACGAATTCCGCGCGGCTGGTACGCCGGTGCCCTGGGTTACGTCGAAGGGAATGAGGACGGCGAGCTCGTGGTCGCCCTCCGTTCCGGGATCGTCCGGGAGACGGAGGCGCGGCTCTACGCGGGCTGCGGCATCGTCATCGGCTCCGACCCGCGCACCGAGTGGGCGGAAGCCGAGGCGAAGCTACGGCCGATGCTCGAGGCGCTCACGGGAGTCTGAGCCGTGGAATACCGAGAAGCGCTGGGTGCCGCCGTCACCGCCTTCGTGCGCGCGCTCGCCGACGCCGGCCTGCGTCATGCCTGCTTCGCGCCGGGTTCTCGCTCCACCCCGCTCGTCCTCGGGCTCGTGCGCGAGCCGCGGATCCGGCTCTGGGACCACCTCGACGAGCGCGCCATGGGCTTCTTCGCGCTCGGACTGGCTCGCGCGCTCGACGAGCCGGTCGCGGTGGTGACAACCTCGGGTACGGCAGCTGCGAATCTCTTCCCAGCGGTCGTCGAAGCGAACCTCAGCCAGGTACCGCTCGTCGTCCTCACGGCCGATCGACCGCCGGAGCTCCGCGATGCCGGTGCACCGCAGACGATCGACCAGCTGCGCCTGTACGGGAGCCACGTCAAGTGGTTCGGCGAGGTACCGCTACCGGACGGTACGCCGCTCGTGCAGCGCGCGGCCGCTGCACTGGCTCGCCGCGCGGTCGCGCTCGCTCGCGCGTTCCCGCCGGGTCCGGTGCACCTCGACCTCCCGTACCGCGAGCCCCTCGTCCCCAGCTTCGGCCCCGCACCGGACGGGCACGCGGGAGCGGTCGTGACGCCGCAGCCGGTACCCGAGCATACCGACCTCGAGCCGCTCGCCGAGCTGTCGCTCGCGCCCCGGCGGGGCATCATCGTCGCCGGACCACAGCCCGACCCAGCGCTCGCCCCTGCGCTCGTGCGCCTGGCGACGCTCCTCGGCTACCCGATCCTCGCCGATCCGCTGTCGCAGCTCCGGACCGGTCGACATCCTCGGGACCTGGTTCTCGACGCGTACGATGCCGTGCTCCGGGAGCCGGACGCAGTGGGGGCGCTGCGACCGGAGCTCGTCCTGCGGGTCGGCGGGGTGCCCACCTCCAAGCCGCTCCAGCTCGCGCTCGAGGCCTGGGGGGACGCCGCGCACGTCCTCGTCGCCCCGGGCAGTTGGCCGGATCCTCTGCACCGCGCCGAATGGATCGTCCAAGGACCGGTCATCGCGACGATCGAACGCCTGGCTGGGCTCATCGCCCGCGGCATGCCCTCGCCCGATCCGGACTGGAGCGGACGCTGGCGACAGCTCGATCGCCTCGCCCGCGCGACGCTCGACGCAGCGGTCATCGCCTGCACCGAACTCTTCGAGGGGCGGGTGTTCCGCGAACTGGCGACCCTGCTCCCCGACAACGCCGCGCTGATCGCCGGCAACAGCATGCCGGTACGCGATCTCGACAGCTTCTTCCCGTCGATCGAGCGACCGCTCCGTCTCTTCGCGAACCGCGGCGCCAACGGTATCGACGGCGTGACCTCGACCGCGCTCGGCATCGCCGCCGTCCACCCTGGTCCGACCGTGCTCGTGACCGGCGATCTCTCCTTCTACCACGACCTCCCCGGCCTGCTCGCGGCCCGGCGCCACCGTCTGCGCGCGACGATCGTCCTGATCAATAACGACGGCGGTGGAATCTTCTCCTTCCTCCCGCAAGCCCGTGAGGTGCCGGAGCACTTCGAGTTCCTCTTCGGGACACCGCACGGGCTCGACTTCCGGCACGCCGCGGCGCTCTTCGGTCTCTCCTACCTGCGGCCGGCCGACTGGGCGGACTTCCGCGCGGCGCTCGCCGGAGCTCTGCGCGGCGACGGCGTCACCGTCGTCGAGCTCCGGAGCGACCGGCAGCGCAACGCCGAACTCCACCACGAGTTGTGGCACCGCGTGCGTGCCGCGGTCCGTCGCGAGCTCGCGAGGCAGCCGACGTGAGCGCCCCCTGGACCGAGCGATCGCTCCTCCACCTGCGCGGTAGCCGCTACGCCGTGCGCCGCGCCGGGAGCGGCCGGCCGCTCCTGCTACTCCACGGGTTCGCCGGCTCCGGCACGCTTTGGGAGCCGCCCGTCCCGCCGCTCCTCGCGCGTGGTTGGCAGGTCGTCGCGCCGGATCTCCTCGGCCAC
>JANZZC010000114.1 GCA_026419575.1 Thermomicrobium sp.
GGCGGGTACCGCCGGCCTCGAGCCGGTAGAGCGCGTCGGTCAGGAGGTAGAGCTGGCCGTTGCCGAAGAAGAGCCGAGGCGTCACGCCGGGGGGCGCTCCGGGGACGGCGCCGAGCACTTGCACGGCGCTCGCCGGGAGCCGTTCCACCCGGAGCAGCCGGTCGAGCGCACGCTCGATCGCCGCGCGCTCCTGGGCGACGAGCTGGGCATCGAGCCCGAGCGCGGCCGCCCGCTCCAGACGCTGGGAGGCCGTCTGCAGGTACGCTCGGGCGATGGTCGGATCGGTCGACTGCTCGGCGAGCTGCCGCTCGGCCACTGCTGACTGGTAGAGCTGGGAATACGCCTGCTGGTGCTCGGAACTCCGCTCGTTCTGGATCGAGACGACCAGGGTCGTCGTCAAGGCGCCGATGAGCCCGAGCGCGATGAGCCCCGTCACGCGGCTCGCGGGCAAGCGCGGAAGCTGGCGGCGGACCGGAGTGAGATCGGGCAGCCGGATGCGATCCTCGTGGCGTTCCAGTCGGGGGAGACCGAAGGTCCCGTCGTCTTGCGGCAAGAGCAGTCTCCGCCGGCGTGCGAGGAGCTGCCAGATCCCCAGGAGTCCAGTGACGCTCGCGATGGCGAGCCCGGTGATGAGCTCGATCAGCGTTCGCCCCCTACCTCCGGCATCCGCCGCCTGCGGCTCGCTCTCGTCTCCGACCGGTGCGCTTCCGGGCGGGGCAAGCGGAGTTCCGATCTTGGCTCGGCCGGTCGTCTCGGCAGCGTTCGCTGCGACCTCCGCCCGCTCCTCCGATGCGCTCTTAGTCTGCCGCCACGCACCTGCCCCGTCAACATCCGTTCCGTCTGGATTCGGTTCGGGACGTTCGTCCTGGGGGTTCCGTTCCGGCAAGAGCAGGCGCAAGAGTTCGCTCAGGCGTCGGACCGGCTGCTGCGTGAAGCGGAGCGCCTCGGGGACGCGCACGGCGACCGCCGGTGGGCTCTGCGGATCGCCGCGATCGATGGCCATTTCCTCCAGCGCGTCGAAAATCTGTCCGGGAGTCGCGAGCGCAAGCTGGCGCCCCTGGGTCTCCAGGAGGCGCAGGCCGTATTCGGCGGTCGTGAGCACGAGGAGGTCTCCCGGGGCGCTCCGCGTGTAGTAGAGCGCCGGCTGTAGCTGCCGAGCGCTCCCCAAGGCGTTGGCGAAGCGAGACGGCTCGGTCGCGTCCGGTGGGAAGACGAAGAGCTCGCCGTCCTGCACGACGATCGCCGTGCTCGGGGGAACTTGGGCGAGCACCAGGTCGTGACTGCTCAGGATGGCGCAGGTCGCACCGAAGCGGTGCCATTGGGAACTCGGTCGCCCGCTGTTGAGCGTCGTCAGCCAATGGTTGGCGCGCAGGAAGGCTTCGGTGAGCGCTTCGCTGAGTTCCTCGAGCGACGCGCGCGGGCCGAGTTGCCAGAGCGCGTGCTGCAAGAGGGCGAGGACGCGCCGTCCGACCTCGGGGCTGCTCGGCAGCGGCTCGAGCGGCTCGATGACGACCGCGAAGAGCCGCAGCGCGTCCAGCGGCGGATCGGCAGCGATGTGCAGTGCCGCGTAGGGCGATGCGCTCGCCCGCGCGAAACGGACGCTTCGTTCGAGGACGTTCGCCATCCCGGTTCGCTCCTCTCGCCGGTCGCAGACGCCTTGCCTCGGTTCCGCAGCAGGCCACGGTGCGCGACAGAGCCTCGCGGCCCCGCACGCTCGTCCGCACTGCGGTCGTGCCTGCCTGGCACCGAGCAGTCTAGCACAGGGGTGTACGTACGTCTAGAGGAACACGCGTTCGTACGCGGTTGCCGCGCTCACGGCAGGTCGTAGGGACGTTCGGTGCGTTGCCGCGGACTGAGGGGCGACTCGCTCAGGAGCTCGTCGGCCGGTTCGGCGATCGTCGGCGTGGAACGGGTGTCGGGACCGAGGAACTCGCGGAGGCTGGCGGCCAAGGCGTCGTCGCCCAGCGCGAGCGCCAGTTCGTGGGCCAGGCGCAGGTGATAGCGGGCCTCGCCGTCGTTCCCGCGATCGAGCAGCAGGAGCGCGGCGTTGTAGTGCAGCGCCAGCGCCGCCCGACGATCGCCGAGTTGCTCGGCGAGCGCGATCGCCTGGCGGTAGGTCGCGAGCGCCTCGTCGGGCCGACCGGAAGCGTCGAGCACCGTGGCCAAGCCGCGGAGCGCACGAGCCAGGAGCGGGAGCGACTCGATCTCCTGCGCGATCTGCGCCGCGGCCTTATAGTGCTCTTCCGCTTCGCGGAAGTAGTGCAGCGACTGATAGAGCCGGGCGATGCGCCCGTGCAAGCGGGCGCGGAGTTCGTCGTTCCCGGTCGCCGTCGCCAGGTCGAGTGCTTGCCGGAGATAGCCGATCGCCCCGTGGGGATCGGCGTCCTGGAGCTCGAGTTCCGCCAGGAGCAAGAGCGCCCGCTCGTGTACCGCGAGATCCCGCGCCTGATCGGCCAGTTCGCAGGCCTGCAGCAGGTGCTGCTCCGCTTCCCGACGGAGCCCGCGAGTGAGCGCGATGGAGCCCGAGAGCACTGCCAGTTGCGCTTCGAGCCGAGGATCTTCCGCTTCGCGGACGAGCGACGCCGCATGCTTGGCGACCGTGATCGCGTCCTGGAGCTCGCCGAACTCGAGCAGTACTTCGCCGGTACCGATGAGCCAGCGGGCTCGCTCCCGAGGAGTACCGCGCTGTTGGGCGAGCCGGAACGCTTGGTAGAGATACTCGAGCGCCTCGCCACGATGGTCGAGCGCCGCGTGCGCGAGGCCGGAGAGGCCGAGCAAGCGCTGGCGCAGCGTCGCGTCCTCGTTCGCCTCGCTCTGCTGCTGCGCGAACTGGAGGAACTGGAGCGCACGCTCCGGTTGCTGTGCTTCGAGCGACAGTTCGGCAGCGTCGAGCAGCGCTCTGATCGCGGCCCGCCGGTTGCCCAGGCGGAGCTCGAGGTTGGCGAGCTGATGCAGGTGGTCCGCCGCGTCGCGGAACTTGCCCGCCTGCCGTTCGATCTGGGTCAATCCGGTGAGGCAGCGGCTTTCCAGCGCCAGATCGGCCGCCGCGCGCGCTCGCTCGAGCGCCGTGACGAGCGCGGCCCGGGCTTGGCTGAGCCGCCGCTGCTCGGCCAGGATCGCGGCGATCTGGATCGCGATCTCCGCCTGCAGGCGATGGTCGATCATCCGCTCCGCCGCTTCTTGGGCCTGCTGGAGGAGGGCGTACGCCGCGTCCAGGTCGCCGAGTTCGCGCAGGATCGCGACTTGGCGGAGCAACGCGTCGACCATGCCGGCATAGTGGCCGACACGCCGGGCGCTCCGGCTGGCCCGGTTGTAGAACTCGCGCGCCGCCGAGATGTTGCCCTCCTGCCGGGCCAGATCGCCGAGCATGAGCGCCGTCTCGACATCCTCCAGGGTATCGGTGTTCTCGCTGCCCGACTCGAGTTGCCGGAGGAGCAGTTCGCGAGCGCGGTCGTGCTCGCCGCGTTGCCAGGCGAGCCGGGCGAGACGCGCCAGGGCGCGGCGCTGGCCTGCGGCGTTGGCGATCCGTCGCGCCGCACGCAACGCTTCCTGGAGGTGCAGCTCCTGCTCGCGCTGGCGCTCGGCTTCTTCGCGCTCGTCGCTGCCGGGGCCCAGATACTCGGCGAGGATATCGGCGGCCCGCAGGTTGGCCTCCATGAGGACGCGATCGAACCCCTTCTGTCGTGCCGCCAGGATGACGAGCCGGCTGAGCAGCAGAGCGTGATCCGGGTGGTCGAGCGCCGAATGCCCGGCTTCGTCGAGCACTTCCCACAAGTCGCCGTCGGCCAAGCGCGCCACAGTGCTCGGGTGCTCGGCCGCGGCGTACGCTTGCTCGACCGAGATCCGTCCCTCGAACACGTCGCTGGCGATCCGGTAGAGCGGGTTCCGCTGGATCCCCTGGCGCCGACGCAGCCAGCGCCCGAACTGCTCGAAGACGCTCATCGGCTCACCTCGGTGGCGCGGCCGGAAGCGTCGTACACGGTGAACGCCCACCGCAGCGTGTCGAGCGTCACGTTCCCGCCGCTGACGACGAGCACGACCTTCTTCCCGGCCAGGCGATCGCGCAGGCGGTACGCCGCGGCCAGCGCCGCTGCTCCGGCTCCCTCCGCGACCACGCGCGACTCGAGGAGTTCGACCATCGCGCAGGCGAGTTCCTCATCGCTGACGAGCACGATCTCGTCGACGCACTCGCGGATGATGCGGAGCGGCAACTCGAAGGCGACGCGTGTCGCGATTCCCTCGGCGAAGGTGTGTCCGTGGACGAGTTCCAGGAGCTGGCCGCGTCGCCACGACTCGTAGACGACCGGCATGCCGGCCGCTTGCACCCCGATGACCTGGATGACGGGGTTCACCGTCTTCATGACGATCCCCGTGCCGCAGACGCCGCTCCCGGCGCCGATCGGCACGATCACGGCCTCGACGTCCGGCAGGCTCTCCACGATCTCCAGCGCGTACGTCCCGACCCCGGCGATCAGGTCGGGTTCGTTGGCCGAATGGACGTAGCGCAAGCCCTCCGCCGCAGCTCGTGCCTCGCAGGCCAGGCGGGCCTCGTCGAAGTCGCGGCCGGTGAGGACGACCTCGGCACCCAGCCGGCGCATCGCCGCGACCTTGAGCGGATTGGCTCCCTCGGGCGCGTAGACGATCGCGCGGACGCCGAACAGCCGCGCGGCATAGGCGATCGATTGCCCGTGGTTACCGGTCGACGCGGTGACGACGCCGCGAGCGCGTTCCTCGGGCGAGAGCTTGCTCATGAGGTAGATGCCGCCACGGACCTTGAATGCCCCGATCGGCTGGAGCTGCTCGCACTTGAGGTAGACCTCGCAGCCCAATCGTTCGCTCAGGGGCGGGGCCGGCACGAGCGGCGTCGGCGCGAGATACCGCTGCACGACCGCTCGCGCACGGAGGATCTCCTGGAACGTGGGTGGCTCCAACCGGTGGCCGTCTCCCACCCCGCGCACCGATACTCCCTCGTCGAAACCGGTCGTATCCCCCCACACCATTCCAGCCTACGACCTTCCGCGCGCGTTGTCCATCACCCGGGGTACTGCCCGCGCGCGGGTACCACCGGTGCTCCACAGTCTGCCACTGCGGCTCCCGCGCTGTCAGGGCCGCCGCCCAGCGCGTCAGCGAGGGTGCGCCGCGGCTACGGCACGATCTGGGGTGCGCCCCGTCCGCTGTCCGTCACCGATTCGGCACGGCTTCGTCATCGTTCCGTCATCGTTTCCCGCTAGGGTGTGGACAGGAATCGTAGGCTGCTCGCCCGACGAGAGGAGCGCGAACGATGCAGGCGATGCCGGAACTTGTCCAGGAATCAGGGACCGCTGCGCCGGTCCCACCGGTCCTCGAGGTGCGCAGGCTGACCAAGCGGTACGGCGCGCTGCTCGCCGTGGCCGAACTCTCCTTCACGCTGTCGCGCGGTCAAGTGCTCGGGATGCTCGGCCCCAATGGGGCCGGCAAGACGACGGCGATCTGTGCCTTGCTCGGCCTCGTGCGCCCGGACGCCGGGGAGATCCGCGTGCTGGGGATCGACGCCCGGCGTGCGCCACGAGCGGCGTTGCGCCACGTCGGGGCGATCGTCGAGTCACCGACCTTCTATCCCTACCTGAGCGGGTTCGAGAATCTCGATCTGCTCGCGCGGCTGCGTGGCGTTCCTCGGCACCGCATCGCCGCGGTGCTCGAACTGGTCGGGCTCGGCGAACGCGCGCACCAGCGGGTCGGCACCTATTCGCTCGGGATGCGCCAGCGTCTGGCGATCGCCGCCGCGATCCTGCACCAGCCGGCGCTCCTCGTTCTGGACGAGCCGACGAACGGTTTGGACCCGCAAGGGATCGTCGAAGTGCGCGAACTCGTCCGCGCGCTCGCCGCGCAGGGGCAGACGATCCTCCTCTGCAGTCACGTGCTCTCGGAGGTGCAGGAGATCTGCTCGCACGTGCTGATTCTCTCCCGTGGTCGAGCGGTCGCGATGGGGTCGATCGCTGAGCTGCTCACGGCGCGGGCCACCGTCACGCTGCGCACGAGCGAGACGGAGCGGGTCGCTGCACTGTGCCGGGAGCTCCCCTGGGTCCAGGTACTGGCGGAAGGCCCCGGTCTTCTGCGGCTGACGTTTCCCCCCGAGCGCCAGG
The DNA here is from genome assembly GCA_026419575.1 of Thermomicrobium sp. Classification (GTDB taxonomy): domain Bacteria; phylum Chloroflexota; class Chloroflexia; order Thermomicrobiales; family Thermomicrobiaceae; genus Thermomicrobium. Next base: position 6,123 of record JANZZC010000114.1, read on the forward strand.
AAGCGTTCGCGCAGCTCCTGCTCCAGGCGAAGATCCCCGTCCTGGAGTTCTGTCGGGAAGGATCGGCCCTCGAGCAGTTCTTCCTGGCGATGACTGCCGGGTCCACCGACTCGGCGAGCCGGAAGGATCGGGGACGCTGGTGGAGTTGGTTTCGTTCGAACGGTCGGGAGGTGCGGGGATGATGCGCCAGGCCTTCTCCGTCGAGTGGTTCAAGCTGCGACGCCTGCGGCTCTTTCGCGCCGTTGTCCTCCTGGGGATCGCGTTGAGCTGCTTCTGGGTGGCCTTCGGCCTCTGGATGGCGCGACGCGGTGGGCCCGCGGTGCGCGAGGAGTTCGCGCAGCGGCTGACGTTCCCTGGAGCCTACGAGCAGGCGTTCGGGCTGGCCGCGGCCTTCGGGGAGACGTTCCTCGCTATCGTGGCAGCGACCTTCGTGGCCAACGAGTACGGCTGGGGAACCTGGCGTCTCATCCTGCTGACCGGGCTCCCGCGCTGGCAGGAGCTCGCGGCCAAGTTCCTCGCGCTCTGTACGGGGGCCGGCATCTTCGTCGTCGCGGTGGCGCTCGTTCCGCTGGTCGCGGCTCCGCTCATTGCTCGGTCGCTGGGGTACCCGGCGCTCGCGATCCCGCGGACGGACGGGTGGCTGGTGGCGGCCTTCCTCCTGCCGGTCCGGGCTGTCGGATCGCTGGTGGCGCCGATCACGCTGGCGTTCGCCTCGACGGTGTGGACGCGCTCGCAGTCGGTCGCGGTCGGAGTGACGGTCGGGTTCGTGTTGAGCGAGGGGGTCCTGGCAGCGCTGCTCCAGGGGATCGGCGGCTGGTGGGCGAAACTGCCCCAGTTCTTCTACCTCTGGAACGCGGAGGCGATCGCCCGGGCTCCCGCTTTCTCGGAAGCGGCAGTTCCCGGCATGCCTCCGCTCGGCCATGCGATCGCGGTCGTGCTCGCGTGGACCGTCACGCTGGCAGCAGCGACGATCTGGTGGTTCGCGCGGCGGGACATCGAGGTGCGGTCGAACTCGGCGTAGCGCCTAGGGTATGCTTCGCTCGATCCAGGGGGCCGGACGGTGGCGCGTATCCTGCTGGTCGAGGACGAGCTCGAACTCGCGCGGCTGGTGCGGGCGGCGCTCGAGCAGGCCGGCCATACCGTGCTGACCGCCTACGATGGGCCGAGAGGCCTCGCTGCGGCCCGGTCCGAGCGTCCGGATCTGGTCGTTCTCGATCTCATGCTGCCCGGTATGGACGGACTCGATATCCTCCGCGCGCTCCGCCGGGAGACGCTCACGCCGGTGCTCGTGCTGACGGCCCGCGGTGGCGAGATCGATCGCGTCCTCGGCTTGGAACTCGGTGCCGACGACTACGTGGTCAAGCCGTTCTCGTTGCGCGAGCTCGTGGCGCGCGTCCGTGCGCTCCTGCGCCGGGTCGAGGCGATGGCGGCAGCCAGCCGCGTCGAGGATCACCAGGAGCCGATCGCGTTTCCCGACCTCGTCATCGATCCGGCCACTCGTGAGGTCCGCTCGCTGGGACGGGCCGCGCAGCTGACGGCCCGCGAGTTCGCCTTGCTCTGGTTCCTCGCCGCGCACCCCGGCCGGGTGTTCAGTCGGGAGTACCTGCTCGAACGCGTGTGGGGGACGGAGACCTACGTCGGAGAGCGGACGGTCGATGCGTGCATCGCGCGCATCCGCAAGAAGCTCGGTGGCCCTGGTTCGCCCGCCGATCGCTTGGTCGCCTGTTGGGGCGTCGGCTACCGGTTCGAGCGGCGGGAGGGTGACCCGTGAAACGGCCGTGGCGACTCGTGCCGACGTGTCGCTCCGTCACGGGGAGCCTGCGCCGGCAGCTCGTCGTCTCGCATCTGGCGGTGGCTTTCCTGACGCTCGTCCTCGTCGTCGGTGCCTACGCGGCGATCGCCTTCGTCACCCGCGGTGCCGAACTCCTCAGTCAGCGCGTCACCTACGATCCTGACTTCGCGCAGGGCACGCGCCTGCTCGCCGAGCTCCTCCCCCCGCACGTGCGGGGTGCGCGCGATGACCCGCGCTCGCTGGAAACGCTCCTGTCGTCGCTCCGGGCAGATGCGGCGCCGGGGAGCGGGCCGCTGGGCGGGACGGTGAACGATGCGACGGGAATCGCCGTCGTCGCCCCTGACGGCACGATCCTCGCGGCGATCGGGACATCCGCCGGTTCGCTCCAGGAACTCGAACCGCCCGAATGGCGGGAGGCGTTCCGCGCTGCCCTCGGCGGCGTACGAGATCTTTCGGCCGGAGGGCCGCTGGTTCGGAACGCGGAGCGCGGGACGACGCTGGTCAGCGCCTATCCGATCGTCGCACCGGACGGGACGTTGCTCGGCGCGGTCGGGCTCCGGACGCAACCGATCGGCACCGTTCCCGCGTCGTGGTGGGGACGACTCGGTTCCCTCGTCGTCGGCTTGGGGCTCGTCATCGGCGATTTCCTGGTCACTGCGGCGATCCCTGCGGCGGTCGCCTCGACGGCGGCGAGCCTGATCCTGACCCGGCGCATGCGCCGGCAGCTGCGGGAACTCGAGAGCGCGACGGACGCCATCGTGCGCGGGGAGCTCGGTCGCCGCGTGGCGATCGTGGCCGACGACGAACTTGGGCGGCTGGCGGAACGCTTCAACACGCTCACGGCTGCGCTCGAACGGCTGGAGCGGCAGCGGCGCGCCCTCTTCGCCGACGTCACGCACGACCTCCGCACGCCGCTCGCCCTGATCCGAGCGCAGGCCGAAGCGCTCCTGGAACGCCGGGAGCTCGCGGACTCGGTCACGCGCGATGGGCTGGAGCGGATCGTCGAGGAGACGGAGACGCTGGGTCGGCTCGTCGAGGACGTGTTCGCGCTCGCCCGGCTCGAGGAGCGGGGACTCCCGCTGCAGCTCGTCCCGGTCGAACTCGGGCCCTTGGTCCGGGAAGTGGTCGAAGCGGTCCGGCCGCTGGCGCGCCGGGCCGGACGGGTCACCGTGATCGACGAGATCGACCGTGACTGCCCACCGGTCCGCGCCGATCCGTTGCGGCTCCGTCAGGTGCTCCTCAACCTTGTGCACAACGCCGTCCGCCATACGCCTGAGGGCGGCATCGTCCGCGTGTGCGTGGTTCGTGGGAGCGGAACGATCACCGTGCAGGTCTGCGATACCGGAACCGGGCTTCCGCCGGAGCTGCTCGATGAGCCGTTCCGTCGCTACCAGCGGAGCGGCGATCCGGCGAGCGGGAGCGGACTCGGCCTCGCGGTCGCGCGCCAGCTCGTCGAAGCTCAGGGGGGCACCATCTGGTTGGAGAGCGCACCCGGCCAGGGAACCACTGTCTCGTTCGCCCTGCCGGTGGCCGACCCCAGGCCCGTCAGGGGCGATCGGGGCGGTCGCTGAGCGCCCACAGGAGCACGTGCGCCCCCTCCTCCGCCACGAGCAGCCAGAGAGTGTCCGGCGCCACCCAGGCGAGATCGGCGAGCCCGGTCACTCTCCGCTGTCGTTCCTGGCCGCTGCGCTGCCGGATCGTCACCGTCCCGCCGAGCCCGTAGGCGAGCGCGGCGCCGTCCGGTGACCAGGCCAGTCCTCGGCCGGTCGTCCCGCGACCGAGGTGCAGCGCCTCCCCGGGGGCTGCGAGCGGAACGAGGAGGATGCTGTCCTGCTCGCCGACGACGGCGCGGACGGCGAGCCAGCTGCCGCTGGGGTCGAGGGCGAGTTCGCAGGAATCGACGGAGCGGCCGGCAGCCGGACGGAGACGTGCCAGCAGCCGTTCGCTCGGCCTACCGTCGTCCGGCACGACGAGCTCGCTGAGCAGGAGACGGTCGTCCGCTGCCGGTTCGGCCAAGAGCAGGTGGCCGGCCGCTCGCCAGGTCGCGCAGGGGCGTCCGGCCAGCACCGGAGCCGCCTGCCGTGCCACCGGCTCGAGGTCGGGGAGAAACCCGAGCCGGAGTCTCGTCGTTTCCCCCGCTGCTCCCGACCAGACAGCGAGACGGCCGTCCGGCCCGATGCTGAACGCGGTCTCGGCACGCGGTACCCTCTCCGGCGGCGCGAGCGCCGTCTCCTGCCACACGCCGTCGGGCGAGCGGGCGACGAGCACGAGCGTCCCCGCCTGCCCGGCGGCGAAGAACCCGAAGCCAGCCGGATGCCACTGGGCAGCGGCGAGCGGCCACTCGCCGCTGAGCCGGACGCCGCGGCGAGCGTCCCAGAGCGCGAGTTCGCCCTCGCGCGGCGAAGCCAGGAGCCAGCGTTTCCCGGGGTCGGGACGCAGCGGTCCCCGGGCGAGGGGGCCGGTAGGCGAGGCGAGGGCTCCGTTCGCCGAGGGGAGGTCGCGCAGGATCGTCACGAGCGGTTGCCCCCAGGCGTCGAATCCCCAGCGTCCGGGTACCGAGCCGAGGAGGAGCGCATCGCGACGGAGGTCGTACAGCTCGGTGCACTCGTTCGGCATCGGGTCGTTCGATCCGCTCGCGACCGTGCGGACGACGACCAGCAAGGGATCGTCGCCGATCCACTGCACGGCGAGCGGACCGGCGAGACGGTCGAGCGCCAGCAGGCGACGGGCGCTCCGGTCGACGAGATCCAGCTCGACGAGTTCTCCTCGCTCCGATTGTCCGAGCGCTCTCGTCACGGCGAGGAGCCGCGAGCCGTCGGGTGCGATCGCGAGCGGGCGAGCGACGCGACCGGGGTGGGCCGGCAGGAGCGTCTCGCGCGCGCCATCGGGGCGGAGGAGAACGAGCTCCGTCGGGGCCGGCAAGGTGGCCCCGGCGTCCGCTGGGCGACGGGCGACGACGAGCCCGGAGCCGTCCGGCAGCCAGAGAGGCCGGTCGGTCGCGCCACCGACGTACCCGTCGATCCAGGCGAGAGGGTGGGACGTTGCCGCTCCATCGAGGGAGCGGAGCTCGATCGTCCGGCTGGTCGCGCCGGCACCGAAGGGCTCCATCGCTCGGACGAGGGCGAGGAGCGCACCTCCGGGTGCGGGGACCGCGTCGGTGAACAGTCGCGGAACGAGCGTCCTTTCCTTCCCGTCGGGGACCGTCACGGCGAGGAGGCGCGAGGTCTCCTGCAGGCGCACCAGGTACTCCGCCTCGCGCTCGTAGGGGAGCCGGGCCGGCGTTTCGCGGACGAGGAGCGTCGAGTCGTCGAGCCAACCGAGCGGCCGACGCGTCGTCGTGCGGTCCCAACGCCAACGTGCCGAACGCGACCCGTCGAGCGCCAGGATATCCAACCAGCGCGGCTCGCGGGGCGGATCGGGGGTCCAGGCAGCGAGCAGGCGACCGCTGGGCGCGAGGAGACGGTAACCGCCGGCATCGGCCGGGAATTCTGCGGCGTAGGGCATCCACTGCCGGCTGTCGAGCGCGAAGACGACGCTGTAGGGGCCGGAGGAACCGAGCCAGAGGAAGGGGCCGTGGCTCTCGGGGCGGCTCGCGGGAAGGGCGGTCGGCTCCGACCCGGCCGGTGCGTAGCGGCAGAGGCCGATGGCGAGCGCACCGAGCAGCAGGAGCGGCGCCAGCCGTCGCGGCCAGCGCAGGCGAGGCGTGGGCGCGTCGCTCGCCGGCGGTCGCCGCGCCGCCAGGAACGCGCGGTCCGCCTCCTGGCAGAGTTCCAGGGCTTGGCGGCACGTGCGGCAGCGTGCGAGATGAAGGTGCAAGGTTCTCAAGGCGTCCGGTTCGGCGAGGAGCTCGCGCCAACGTGCGACGAGCGGTGCGCCGTCGGGGCACGGCGGTCTCCAGCGCCGGATGAGGTCGGCGCGAGCGGCAAGCAGGAGCGCGGTCACCTCTTCCGACCGGAGACCGCTGGCCGCGCCGAGCGCGTCGACCGGCGCACCAGCGAGGTGCAGGGCGTACAGGAAGTCGGCCCGGCGCTGGCCGGTGCGACCGGTACGCCGTCCGGTCAACCAGAGGGCGACCTGCCCGCGCCACCACACGGCTGGGAGCGACTCCTCGAGAGGACGGGTCGAGGCCGGTGCGGCGACCCAACGAGCCAGTCGCGGCGGAAGGAGCTGCTCGAGTGCGGAGACGAGGACGGGGACGCTCGCGTTCACCGGCGTGTCACCTCGGTAGCGGTACGCGTTCCGGATCGCTATTCTAAGGCGCGGTGACGAGAGGAGCGCTGCCGTGTCGTTCCGCCAGCGTTTGGAGCAGGCGATCGCCCGGCATCGGTCGCTGCTGTGCATCGGGCTCGACCCGGATCCCGCGCGGTTCCCCGAGGGGATCGCCAGCGATGCGGCTGGTATCGTGGCCTTCAACCGGGCGATCGTCGAGGCGACCGCCGACCTCGTCTGCGCCTACAAACCGAACCTAGCGTTCTATCTTTCGCTCGGTGCTGCCGGAATCGAGGCGCTCGCTCGGACGCGCGAGCTCGTTCCGCCGGAGATCCCCGTCATCCTCGACGCCAAGCTGGGCGACATCGCGAGCACCTCGGCCGCCTATGCGCGGGCGGTGTTCGAGACTCTGGGATTCGATGCGGTCACGGTGCATCCGTATCTCGGCAGCGAAGCGCTCGAACCCTTCTTCGCCTATCGGGATCGTGGGGTCTTCGTGCTCGTGCGCACATCGAATCCTGGTGCTGTCGAGTTCCAGGACGTGCCGGTCGGCGACGCGGGCGATCCGTTGTATCTCTGGCTCGCGGATCGGGTGCGGGAGTGGAACGAGCGTTTCGGGAACGCCGGAGTCGTCGTCGGTGCGACCTACCCGGTCGACCTCGCGCTGGTTCGCCAGCGTTGCCCGGACCTCCCGCTCCTCGCTCCCGGGGTCGGGGCACAGGGTGGTGACCTCGAGGAAGCGGTCCGCGCTGGTCTCGGCGAGGGGACCGGACCGCTCCTCGTCACCGTTTCGCGCGCGGTTCTCTACGCGAGCCGCGGGAGCGATTTCGCGCTGGCGGCGCGTGCCGCTGCCCAGGAGCTGCGGGAACGGATCGAACGGGTCCGGGCCGAACTGCGGGCGCGGGCGACCGGCGCGTGAGGAGCGGTCGGCCCGCGCCCTCCGAGCGGTTCAGTCACCACGGGCCGGGACGCTCGCCAAAGCCTTGGCGATCGCCTCGTCGAACAGCGGGAGATCGGCAGGGACACGCGAGGTGATCAGGTTCCCGTCGATGACGACCGGTTCGTCGACGTAGATGGCGCCGGCGTTCTTGACGTCGTCGCGGATCTTCTTGACGCAGGTCACGGTTCGCCCGCGGAGCACGTCGGCCGAGATCAGCAGCTGCGGGCCGTGGCAGATCGCAGCGACCGGTTTCCCGCTCTCGACGAAGCGCCGGGTGAAGGCGACGGCGCGATCGTCGATCCGGAGGTTTTCCGGCGAGCCGCCGCCGGGGATCACCAGGGCGTCGAACTCCTCGACCGTCACCTCGTCGATCGTCTTGTCCGGCTGCAGCACGGTTCCCTTCTTGCCGGTGATCGGTTCCCGGTCGAGCCCGACGATGACGACCTCGGCGCCGCGCGCCTCCAGGTACTGCTTGGGATCGGTCGCCTCGACGTCCTCGAAATCCTTGGCCAGCAGCATCGCGACCCGTTTGCCGGTCAACTCACCCATGCGGACCCCCTCTCGCTCGAATCGCGCGACCGATGCAAGTGTGCCACGGCCTTTCAGGTCACGATATCCCGCCGGGCGAACGCGGAGAGCGCGGCGATGCCGGTACCCAGGCCGACCAGGAGATGGATGGCCGGCTTGTACCAGGCGAGTTCGCCCAGCATCGCGGCCTGCGGGTCGTAGGCTGTCAGCAACGAGAAGTAGCGGAGCCAGCGTGCCTCCTCGGCGAGTCCGGAGAGGATCCAGGCCAGATACATGAGGAGAATCACCCCACCGACCAGGCCGGCCGCCTTGGAGCGCTCGCTGGTCAGTGCTGAGGCGAGCGTGGCCATGCCACCAAAAGCGACGAGGAAACTGGTGAGCGCGAGCACCAGCTGCCCGAGCCCCCGACCGGTCAGCTCCCCGCCGAACGCTGCTGCGCTCGCGGCGAGCGCGACCGCGCTGGTGAGCACGATGACGAGGATACCGGTGAGAAGTGCGAGCTGCTTGCTCGCCAGGAGACGCACGCGCGAGAGGGGGACGGAAAGCCAGAATTCGGCCGTACCGCGTTCGACCTCCTGAGCGACCACCGCGGCACCGCTCAGAACGACGAAGATGAGCGCGGTGGCCGGCCAGATGAAGCCGAAGGTCTCGGCGTGCATGAATCCGGCGAAGCTGGTGAAGAGGACGCGCTGCGGGTCGATTCCGAAGATGCGGAAGAGGAACTCCGGATATTGCTGCAAGACACGCTCGAACTCCTCGCGCTGGCGCTCGAGGGTCGGGTAGAACGAGGCGAGCATGACGATGTAGATGACCAGCCCGAGGGCGTACCAGAAGACCGTCCAGCTGAGGTCGCGTGCTGCCTTCCGGAACATCGGCCAGCTCATGATGCCGCCTCCTGTCGTTCGCGCTGCTCGGCCTGGTAGTAGGTGAGGAAGACGCTCTCGAGGTCCGGCGGGGCGTAGGTCAGATCGACGATGGGAAGGTCCGAGAGCCGGCGCAGGAGCCGAGGGAGATCGTCCTGCACGCCGAGTCGGAACCGGGTACTCCCGTTCTCCACGGCGAGGACGCGGACGCCCGGCAGGTCGGCGAACTCGGACGGATCGACCGGCCCCGCGAAGACGACGTCCATCGGGCGGGTGCGCCGCTGCTTCAACTCGTCGACGGTCAGGACCGCGACGAGCTGGCCTTCGCGGATGATCCCGACCCGGTCGGCGACGCGCTCGACTTCCGGAAGCTGGTGCGAGGAGAGGAAGATCGTCTTGCCGCGATCGCGTTCCTCGCGGAGGAACGTGAGGAACTCGTGCTGCATGAGGGGATCGAGCCCGCTCGTCGGTTCGTCGAGGATCAGCAGCGGTGGATCGTGGAGCAGCGCTTGCACGAGGGCGAGCTTCTGCCGGTTCCCGCGCGAAAGGTGCTTGATGCGTTTGTCGAGTTCGACTTGGAAGCGTTCGAGCAGCATCCGACGTCGCTCGGGCGAGATGGACGGCCGGAACGCGCCCATGAAGTCGAGGAACTGCTTACCGGTCATGTTGTCCCAGAGCCGTACGTCGCCGGGAACGTACCCGACGTGCGCCTTGACCTCCGTCGACTGGCTCCAGCAGTCGAGGCCGAAGACATGGGCCGAACCGCTGGACGGGCGCAGGAAGCCCATGAGGACGCGGATCGTCGTCGTCTTGCCGGCGCCGTTCGGCCCCAGGAATCCGAAGATCTCACCGGGCTGCACCGTGAAGGTGAGGTCGACCACCCCACGCTGGGTGCCGTAGCTCCGCGTGAGCCGCTCGACGACGATCGGAGCATTGGCGGTCATCGTGTATCTCCTTCCGGCAGTCGCCTGGTCGCGCGCTCGAGTTCCTCGAGCCCCTCGTCGATCGCGACGATGAAGCGGCGCAGCACCTCCTTGCCGCGGGCGGAATCCCCGCCCCCCGGTGGCGCGAGGGCGCGTTGCACCGTGTCGGCCACTCCCTTCCACGGACGCTCGGCCGGTGGCGTGGACTCGGCAGCGCTGGTCGGCCCGAGCGAGACGGCCGAGCGGAGATCGGTGAGGAGTTCCGGGGCGAGATCGCTCCGGAGCACGCCGGCTTCCTGGAGTGCCTCCACGAGCGCACGGTCGAGCCGGAACTGCCAGTGGGAGAGCACGGTCCTGTGCCGCCGGAGGTAGCTGCCGAGCGTCCGGCTCTCGGTCGTCATCGAGGCGCGCAGGAACGGCCGATCGTAGGTGGCAGCGAACGCATGGTAGACGATCGTGTCTTCCTTCGGATCCACCTCGACGCGGGCGAGGAAGGCTCGGTTCACGGCCCGGATCTCGCGGTAGAGCGACGACCCGCAGAGGGCATCCTCGCTCGGCCAGGAGCGGTAGAGCGTGGCCTCGGCGACACCCGTTTCGCGCGCGATGTCGCCCATCGAGGTCTCGTCGATCCCGTAGCGGAGGAACAGCTGGCGCGCTGCCTCCAGGATCCGTTCCTCGGTACGTCTCCGTGTGCGCTGCATCGTGACTCTCGAGACGAAAGCGATCGTATCGGTCTCACCGTACACGATAGGCCGAGGGATGTCGATCACCGGGCGAACTCGCCCGGCTGGCTTCTCGCCGAGCCGGGACGGGCCCGCGAGCGTGCGGCACGGTACGCCGACGGTGGGTTCACTCGCTGGGCAGCGCGCCGCGGAGCAGTTCGTCCGGAACCGCTCGACCTTCCCGCTCCAGCCAGCGACGCAAGCGTCGCAGCCGCTCGTCCTCGTCGAGCTTCGGGCGATCGTAGTGCCCCCCGAGGCGGCGCTGGCGCAGAGCTTCGTAGAGCGAGACGGCGCAGGCGACCGAGATGTTGAGACTGCGCACCATCCCCACCATCGGGATGACGAAGTTGCCGTCGGCCAGGGCGACCGCCTCGTCGGAAACTCCCCGCTGCTCGTTCCCGAAGACGAGCGCCACCGGTTCCGTCAGATCGAGGTCGTAGAGGTCGAGACTGCGTTCGGGATCGCCCAGGTAGGTCGCGTAGATCTTCAACCCCTGCGCGCGCAAGGCGTCGTAGCAGGCCGCGATCGTCGGGTGGAACACGAGATCGAGCCACTTGAGCGCGCTGCCCGACACGTTCTCGGAGAGTTCGGGGAACTCTTCGACCGTGTACACGAGATGGACGGTGAGGAGCCCGACCGCGTCGCAGGAGCGGAGCACCGCGCTCACGTTGTGCGGATCGTGCACGTTCTCGAGGACGACCGTGAGGTCCGGTTGCCGGCGTGCCAGGACCTCGCGCATCCGCTGCAGGCGTCGCTCGGTGATCGGCCGTGCTCGGCGTTCCATGCGCTCACCCCTGGCGGTGATTCTACGTGTCCCTTGCACGGGGCTGGTCCGGCTGGCCGCCTTCGGTACACTGCCATCGGGAAAGCGAGCGGCCATGGGGCAGGAAGCGGTCGAGCGTCTGCGCAGAGAAATCGAGCGTCATGGGCCGATCACCTTCGCGCGGTACATGGAAATCGCGCTCTACGATCCGGCGTGCGGCTACTACGCGACCGGCCTGCGCGTCGGCCGCGCCGGCGACTATCTCACCGCCCCGGAGACGCATCCGATCTTCGGCTGGGTGGTGGCTCGACAAGTCCTGGAACTGTGGGACTTCCTCGGCCGGCCGGCTCCGTTCGTCCTGATCGAGTACGGTCCGGCTGCAGGAGAGCTCGCGCTCGCGCTCTTCGGGTACCTGGCGCGTACGGCTCCCGAAGCGCTGGAACGGTTCCGCTACTGGCCGGTCGAACCGAGCCGTCCAGCCCGCGAGCGGCTCGTTGAGCGCTTGGCCGAGGCAGGGTTCGCACGGCTCCTGCTGGACGACGCACCGGAACCGATCACCGGGGTCGTTCTGGCCAACGAGGTCGTCGATGCCCTGCCGGTGCACCGTGTCCGTCGGAAGGGGGGTCGGCTGCGGGAACTCTACGTCGCCTGGGACGGGGAGCGGTTCGTCGAACGTCCAGGGCCGCCGTCGACGCCGGAGCTCGAACGCTGGTTGGTTCGGCTCGGTGTCCAGCTCGTCGAAGGGCAGACGACCGAGCTCTGCCTCGCGTCGCTCGCTTGGCTGGACGAGGTCGCGGCGCGTCTCCGCCGCGGCTATCTCCTGGTCTTCGACTACGGGTATCCGTCCCCGGAGCGGCACGACCCGAACCGGTTCCCTGCCGGGTCGATCCGGACCTACTCCCGGCACACGGTCGGCGACGACCCGTTCGCGGACCCGGGAGGGCAGGACATCACGGCGCACGTCGATTTCACCATGCTCGCGCTAGCGGCTCAGGATCGTGACCTCGTTCCGCTCGGTCTGACGACGCAGGCGGCGTTCCTCGCCCACGGTGGGCTCGGCGAGCTCCTGGTCGCGCTGCAGACCGAGCCGGGGATGACCGCCGAACGGTACCTGGTGGCGCGGGCCGCCGCTGTCCACCTGCTCGATCCGGCTGGACTGGGGCGTTTCCGCGTCGCACTCTTCGGGAAAGCTGTGTCGCCGACGCTCTTGCCCAGCGGTTTCCGGGAACGGCTGCTCTCGGGCGTTCCGCTGACGCGTCCCGGGGCCGAGGGGACGCGCTGAGCGCGTCCGCTGCGACCGTCGGTTGGTCGTCCTCGGTCGTCCCTCCCCCAGCGTCGGGCGGCCTCAGTGCGGGTGCGGCACCGCCTCCAGCGGTGCGGGCGTCGCTGTCACGCCGAGGCGGAGCGTGAGAGCGTTCAGCGCGACGATGACGGTGCTGAGCGACTTGAGGAGCGCAGCGAGCGCCGGAGGGAGGGCGATCCCGTACGGCGCGAGCACGCCGGCGGCGAGCGGGAGCGCGACCACGTTGTAGCCGAGCGCCCAGGCGAGGTTCTCGATCATCTTCCGGTAGGTACAGCGGCTGAGCTCGAGGACGGTGACGACGTCGCGCGGATCGTTGCGGACGAGCACGACATCGGCGCTCTCGATCGCGATGTCGGTTCCGGCGCCGATGGCGATTCCGAGGTCGGCCGCGACGAGCGCCGGTGCATCGTTGATACCGTCCCCGACCATGGCGACGACGTGTCCCTGCTGTCGGAGCTGGCGGATCACCCTTTGTTTGTCTTCCGGCAAGACCTCCGCCATGAACTGGTCGATCCCGAGTTCGCGCGCGATCCACGAGGCGACCGCCTGCTGATCGCCGGTGAGCATGGCGGCGCTGATGCCGAGGCGGTGCAACTGCGCCACGGCCTCGCGCGATTCCGGTCGGAGTTCGTCGGCCAGCGCGAAGGCGGCTCGAGGCTCGTTCTCGACGAGCAAGACCGCGATCGTCATGCCGTGTGCTTCCCAGCGGGCGAGCGCCGGAGCGAACCAATCGGGGCGGTGGTCGAGGAGACCGAGCCTCCCGACCGTCACGCGCTGTCGGCCGATGCGTGCCATGACGCCGCGACCCGGTATGGCGCGCACCTCCGCCGCTTCCGGGAGCACGAGCGAGCGCTCCGCGGCGCGTCGGAGGATCGCGCGGGCGATCGGGTGCTCCGAGCCGTGCTCGACGGCGGCAGCCAGCGCCAGCGCGTGCTCCTCCGTGTACCCAGGCGCCAGCGCGACGTCGACGATGGCGAACTCGCCGCGCGTCAGCGTCCCGGTCTTGTCGAAGACGACGGTATCGACCGTGCGGGCCCGCTCGAATGCCTGGCGGTCGCGGATGAGGATCCCGTTGCGGGCCGAGAGTCCGGTCGCGAGTGTCACGACGAGCGGGATAGCCAGACCGAGCGCGTGGGGACACGCGACGACAAGAACGGTGACGGCTCGCGCAATGGCTGTCGTGACGCCATCGGAGATGAGCCAGGTCGCGAACGTGAGTGCGCTGACGGAACGAGCCACGACGGTGAGCCAGAAAGCGACGCGGTCGGCCAGCGCCTGCAAGCGCGTGCGTTCCGCTTGGGCACGGGCGACGAGCTGGAGGACCTGGCCGAGGAACGATTCGCTCCCGACGCGCGTGACGCGCACGCGCAGGAGTCCCGGTCCGTTGACGGTTCCGCCGATCACCGTGCTACCGGGCTGCTTCAGTACCGGCCGGGATTCACCGGTGACCGCAGCTTCGTCGATCTCGGATTCGCCCTCGAGGGCGATCCCATCCGCTGGGATCCGGCTGCCGGGTCGGACGAGCACGACGTCGTCGGGCCGGAGTTCGGCGATGGGGACTTCGCGGAGGCTCCCGTCCGGCTCCACCCGCTCGGCCGTCGCTGGAAGCAACCGGCCGAGCGCTTCGAGCGCCCGTTGGGGGCGACCGACCGCGCGCATCTCCAGCCAATGCCCGAGCAGCATGACGACGATCAGTGTGGTCAGCTCCCAGAAGAACGGCTCTCCAGGAAAACTGAACGAGGTGGCGAGGCTGTAGACCAGAGCAACGGAGATGGCCAGCGCGACGAGCGTCATCATCCCCGGACGGCGAGCACGCAGTTCGTCGCGGGCTCCCTGGGGAAGACGATGCCCCCAGCGGTGAAGACGAAGAGCGACAGTACCAGAACGACGATGTCAGCGCCGGGCACGGCCGGCAGGCCGAGCAGATCGTGCAGCGGGCTCTCGAGGAGGACGACCGGAACCGTCGCGGCGAGCGAGATCCAGAAGCGACAACGCAGGAGGCCAGGGTCGTGTCCGGCATGCGCGGGCGCTGCCGCTGCGTGGAGAGTCTCATGCCGATACGGAGGAACTCCGACCGCTGCGCGCGCGTCGTGATCGTGCTGGCGATGGTCGTGGTGGTGCTGCTGCATGTCCCCTTCCCTGTCGGCGCGATGCATGCCTCAGTATACCCTCATGGGGTATGAGGGCGAGCGCCGCACGGGGGACGTCTCCGCCGCCGGTACGGTCCGCGGCAGGGCTCCCGGGCGAGCGCCGTGCTGCACGCGCTTCCGATCCCTGTCATACTCGAGACCACGAGGCCAGACCGGAAGCGGAGGGAGGTCGGCATGACGACGATCCCCGATGTCGCAGCCGTGCTCGAGCGGATCCGCAAGGTCCGTCAGATCCGCCAGTATCGTCCGGACCCCGTACCGGAGCAGGCCCTCTTCCAGCTGCTCGAGATCGCCCGCTGGACCGGGAGCTCGCGGAACAGGCAACCGTGGCACTTCATCGTCGTCGACGACCGCGAGCTCCTCCGCCAGCTCAGCCAGCTGCGCCCACCGATCGCGTGGCTCGCCGGCGCGCCGCTCGGTATCGCCATCGTACTCGACGGGCACGACGAAATCAGCGAAGCCTACGACGAAGGCAGGGTCACCGAACGGCTCCTGATCGCCGCCAAGCTGCTCGGACTCGGTGGCGGTGTCGCGTGGTACGGCGAGGCCGAGCAGCAAGCCGCCGCGAAGCGGATCCTGGGCATCCCAGCGGAACGGACCGCTCGTTCGATCGTCGCCATCGGCTACCCGCTCTCCACGCGCGACCCGCGCCCGTCACCGGTCACCGGCGGCCGCAAGCCGCTCGACGAACTCATCAGCTTCAACCGCTACGGAGAGCGGCGCCGCTAGTCCGGGTGCGCCCGCGCTCGTCTGTCGGTCGCGCCCTCAGCGGTGACGCGCGACGCCGATCCGCGGGCAGAGGTCGGCCAGGACGCACTGCGAGCAGCGTGGGAGCGTCCCGGTACAGACGTGCTTCCCGAAGGGGACGAGCAACCGATTGAGCTCGACCCAGTACTCCCGCGGTAGCTTCCGCTCCAGTTCCCGCATCGTCTGTTCCGGTGTCCGGGTGCGGACGTATCCCCAGCGGTTGGTGATCCGGTGCACGTGGACGTCGACAGCGACGCGCGGGATGCCGCAGGCGATTCCGAGCACGAGGTTCGCGCACTTCGGTCCGACCCCGGGGAGCTGGAGCAGGAACGTTTCCTCGCAGAGGCGCTGCTCCACTCGCTCGCGCGCGAGGCGCTCGGCGATGGCGTGCAGGTTGCGCGCCTTGGTCTCGGCGAAGGTCGCCGGGCGCAGCAGCGCCAGGAGTTCCTCCGCGTCGAGCGTGGCGAGTTCGGCCGGGGTACGCACGCGCTCGAGGAGCCGCCGGGCGACCGCGACGGTGACCTCGTCGCGCGTCCTGACCGAGACGAGGCAGGCGACCAGGAGTTCGAACGGAGAGCGGTAGCCCTCGGCAGCGAGCTGGAACAAGGCAGCCGGCGGGAACCGGCGGACCGCCTCGCGCAGCCGCCGGATCGCCTCGTCGATGTCGAACGTCGCCGACTCGCTCGTCACCGGTGCGGCTCCTCGCCGGAACGACCGCGCACGACCGGAGCATAGCAAGCGGCGGGCCGGTTCGACGGCCGGCGGTCGAGCAGGCTAGGATGGTGGACGGTAGAGGAGCTCGGCGGCGTGCGCGCGTGCGAGTTGTCCGTGGTCATCGTCAGCTGGAACGTCCGTGAGTTGCTCCCTGCTTGTCTCGAGAGCCTGCGGGCCGAGATCGAGCGGAGCGAACTCGCCACCGAAGTGAGCGTCGTCGACAACGGTTCGACCGACGGTACGGTGGAACTCGTCGCGGCGCGCTACCCGTGGGTGCAGCTCGTCGCGCTCGGCGAGAACCGCGGGTTCTCGGCCGCCAACAACGTGGGGATCGCGCGGAGCACCGGCCAGGGGATCCTCTTGCTCAACCCGGATACCGTGGTGTTGCCGGGAGCGCTCGCCTGGCTCTGGCGAGCGCTGCATGCCGCACCGCACGTCGGGTTGGTCGGCGCGCGGCTCCTGAATCCGGACGGGACGCTCCAGTCGGCTGGGTACCGGTTCCCTGGCTACGTCCAGAATTTCTTCGATTTCTTTCCGTTGCATCCGCGGATCGTGGGCTCGCGACTCAACGGACGCTTCGGCCCGGGCGACGGGCTCTCGCCGTTCGCCATCGATCACCCGCTCGGGGCTTGCATGCTCGTCCGGCGCGAGGTCGTCGAGCAGGTCGGCGGGCTCGACGAGGGGTACTTCTACTACAGCGAGGAGATCGACTGGTGCCGCCGGATCCGGGCCGCCGGTTGGACGATCCTGACCGCACCGGCTGCGCTCGTCATCCACCATGCCGGAGGCAGCACGCGTCAGGTCTCGGCGCGGAGTTTCCTCGAGCTGCACCGGAGTCGTGCCCGCTACTTCCGCCGCTGGCACGGACCGGTCTTCGTCCGGCGCTTGGCGCTCATGGCGTCGGCGGCTGCGGCCTGGACGACGCTGCGGGCCCGTTGGACCGGTCGCGGCGAGTTCCTCGAACGGGCGCAGCGCTTGCGGGAGGTCGCTCGCATCTATCGGCAGGCATCGTGGGACGATGAACGAGCGTGAACCGTTGCCGCTGTCCGTCGTCGTCCTGACGTTGAACGAAGAGCGGCACCTACCGGGATGCCTGGAGAGCGTGCGCGGGCTCGGCCGCCAGCTCCTGGTCGTCGATTCGGGCTCGACCGATCGGACGGTGGAGCTGGCGCGGGCTGCCGGCGCGGAAGTGGTGACGCATCGCTTCGTCGACTTCCCCGCGCAGCGCAACGCTGCGCTCGCGCTCGCGCGGGAGCCGTGGGTGCTCTTCGTCGACGCCGACGAACGGGTGAGCCCGGAACTGGCAGCGGAGCTCCGTACGGCGCTGGCGAGCGTAGACGACGAGACGGCGGGCTTCTGGATCCCGACCCAAAACTGGATGTGGGGCAAGTGGATCCGCGGCGGTGGCTGGTGGCCGGACGAGCATCTGCGGCTCCTGCGCGTCGGGCGGGCACGCTATCGCCCCGACGTCGTCGTGCACGAGATCGTCGAGCTGGACGGCCCGGCACGGCGACTCGCCGCGCCGCTCGTGCATCTGAACTACGATTCGCGTCGCGAGTTCGTCGGCAAGCAGCTGCGCTATGCTCGCCTCGCCGCGCGCTCGCTGGTGCAGCAGGGCAAGCGGCCTCGACGACGGACGTTCGTCGGGCAGCCGCTGCGCGAGTTCTGGCGACGCTTCGTGACGCTGCGGGGATACCGCGATGGCCTGGACGGATTGTTCCTCGCGACGGCGATGGCGTTCGCGACTCTCGTGACCTGGATCCTCGTGGCCCGACACTGGCGGCGCGTCGCCGCGCGACGTGCCCGTCGAGTCGTGGAGCTCGCTGAACCGGCGACGCTCGACGTCTCGGTCGTCGTCGTGAGTTACCGTAGTCGGGAGCACCTGTCGGGGTGTCTCGATTCGGTGCGGGCCAGCCTCGAGGCCAGCGGCCTCGCCGGCGAGGTGATCGTCGTGGACAACGGCTCGCCGGACGGGACCGCTGGGCTGATCGCCGAGCGGTATCCGTGGGTGCGGCTCGTCGCCAATCCGGTCAACCGTGGCTTCGCGGCAGCAGCGAACCAAGGGATCCGGCTCGCGCGCGGTCGCGTCGTCGTGCTGCTCAATCCCGATACGCGGGTGCTCGGCGACGCACTCACCCGCCTCGTCGCGTTCCTCGACCGACATCCGACGGCGGGTGCGGTCGGACCCCGCTTGCGCTATCCGGACGGGCGCGTGCAGTCCTCGCGACGCCGCTTCCCGACGCTGCTCACCGGCTTCCTCGAGAGCACGCTCGTCCAGGACTACTGGCGCGACAATCGGGTGCTCCGCCGCTACTACGTCGCTGACCGGAGCGACGACGAGCTCCAGGAGGTGGACTGGCTGGTCGGCGCTTGCCTGGCGATCCGGCGCGAGGCGCTGGCGACGGTCGGGTTGCTCGACGAGCGTTTCTTCCTCTACTCCGAGGAGGTCGAGTGGTTCTGGCGCGTGCGCCGCGCCGGCTGGCGGGTCTACTACCTGCCGGACGCCGAAGTGCTGCACGTCGAGGGGGCTTCGAGCGAGCCGGAGTCGCCGTTCCGGCAAGTCGCCTTCGATACGGCGAAGGTCCAGCTGTTCCGCACCCTGTACGGGCCGATCGCTGCGGAGCTCCTGCGGTCGTTCCTGCTCGCGACGTACCTTTTCCGTTTCGTGCGCGAGAGCGCCAAATGGGTCGTCGGGCACAAGCGGCCCTTGCGGTGGCGCCGGATGGTGCGTGACTGGCGAGCCTTCTGGTCGTTCCTGCGCCCTGGTGTCGTCCGAGGCTGGGCTGAGCGGGGGTGAGCGTCCGCAGATGGAGCGATCGGTCGTCTTCGTCACGGGCGAGTATCCGCCGCTCCGGGGCGGCGTCGGAGACTGCACTGCGCGGCTGGGCGATGCACTGGCGAGCCGCGGCTGGTCGGTGCAGGTTGTGACGCGTCCGTTGCCCGCACGAACGGACGATGCGTTGCCGATCCGCGAGGTCAGCGGGTGGGGGTGGGAACTCCGGCAGGCGTTGCGAGAGCTCCGCAGCGCGGGGTGGGGCGGCGTGGTGCACCTGCAATACCAAGCCGGGGCGTTCGACTTGCAGGGACGCATCGCGCTGTTGCCGGTGCTCGCCTGGCCGATCCCGGTGGTCACGACGTTCCACGACCTCCGGGTGCCGTACCTCTTTCCGAAGGCCGGCGTGCTCCGGTGGTCGGCGCTCCGTTGGCTGGCCCGTACCAGCGCAGCGGTCGTCGTGACCAACCTCGAGGACGAGCGCGTCGTCCGGCGATGGGGAGTCCGCTCGGCGCGACTCTGGCGTATCCCGATCGGACCGAACGTGCCCGAGCCGGGCAGTCCGATCGAGACGCGAGCACGGCTCGATCTGCCGTTCGAACGGCCGCTGGTCGTCTTCTTCGGTTTCCGCCAGGCGGACAAGGGGCTGGAGACGCTCTTCGCTGCGGTCGCCCGCTTGCCCGAACCGCGACCGCTCGTCGTGCTCGTCGGTGGCGAGCAGCCGGACGCACGCGGTGCGCGGGCGGGCGGTTCGCTCGCCGAGGCCGGAGCGGAGCGCGTCCTCGCGGTCGATCTCGGGTACCGTCCGGCTCGCGAGGTCGCCGATCTCCTGGCGGCGGCCGAGGCGGTCGTGTTGCCCTTCCGCAGGGGTGCCAGCTGGCGCAACGGCACGCTCGTCGCGGCGCTCGCCTGCGGTGCGGCGGTCGTCACCACCCGTCCGGATGACCCGTCGCTGCTCCTCCCGCTGCGCGACGGCGAACACTGCCGTCTCGTCCCGCCGGACGATCCGGCCGCGCTGGCGCGGGCGCTCGCCGAGATGCTCGCGCGTCCCGAACTCCGGGACACGCTCCGTGCCGGTGCCCGGGCGGTCGCCGCTGCCTTCCGCTGGGAACGGATCGCCGCCCGGCACGAGCAGTTGTACGAGGTGGTGCTGGGCAG
Source organism: Thermomicrobium sp. (assembly GCA_026419575.1). GTDB lineage: Bacteria > Chloroflexota > Chloroflexia > Thermomicrobiales > Thermomicrobiaceae > Thermomicrobium. The sequence continues at coordinate 25,708 of JANZZC010000114.1, forward strand.
TCCGAAGCGACCGCGGTAAATCACGGTACACTTGTGTTCTGCAGCGACGTGTGTTCCGCTGCGGCCTGAGCCCATGACCAGGAGGAAGACCGTGCGCTACTTCTTGAAGACCGACCGTGGCCAGCCGGCACGAGAGCTGGACGAGGCGACCGGTCGACAGATTCTCCACCGCGGCCGGCACGAGGGGCGGCGGGTCGTCGAGCTGTTCGTCCTCCACCCGGACGGGCGGATCGATCGCTACCAGGAGCGAGCGCGACGCAAGCTCGGCAGCAATGCGATCGTCAGCCGCACCTGGTTGGTCGAAACGTACCATCCCGAGCGCCCCGGCCAGTGGTCAGACGACCGCTACGTCCCCTCGCCCGAGGAGGCTCTCGCCGAGACCGAGCCAGCGCCGGAGGCGGTCGTGCTCGTCTTGCTCGGTGCCGAGGAAGACGACGAACCGGTCCTCGCCCAGCTGACCGCCTTGCAGGCGCAACGTTCCTGAACGCCGTCGGTGGACCGGTGACCGCGATGCCCCAGCCGGATCGCCTGCGGGACCGGGCAGCAGCCGAAGCGCTGCCGCTCCGGCCTTTCCGCGCGGTCCGCTACGATCCGACACGGGTCGGGGAGCTCGCGGCAGTGCTGGGACCGCCCGACGACGTTCCCAGCACCGAGCAGGCGGCCGCGTTGGCTGCCCGGCACCCGTATCACTGCCTGCATCTCGAGATCCCGGACGCGGACGGCCGGAGCTTCACGCGCGCTGCCCGGCTGTACCGTGCCTGGCGGGCCGAAGGCGTGCTCCGGCGCGACGCCGAACCGGCGGGCTACGTCTACGCCCATCGGTTCGTCCTGGACGGTACCGCTCACGATCGGCTGGGCGTCTTCCTCGCGGCGTCGCTCGACCCGAAGGCCGGCGCGCGGCTTCTCCCGCACGAAGGGACGTCGCCGGAGTTCGTCGAGCGCCGCGTGCGTCAGCTGGAAGCGGTGCAGGCGCACGCCGGAGCCGTCTACGCCGTCTGGACCGGCGACGGGACGTTGCGGCGCCTGCTCGAGAAGGTCGTCGAGCGGGAGGCACCGCTCTGGTCGCTGTCGGAAGGTGCGGAGACGCAGCGACTCTGGGCGGTGACCGGTACCGCCGCGCGCGAACTCGCTGTGCTCGTCGCGAGTCGACCGCTCGTCATCGCCGACGGGCACCATCGCTTCGCCGCTGCCCGACGGCTCGCCCAGGGCGCGAGCGCGGGGCGTCCGGGGCACGCGTGGGTGCCGGTGCACGTGGTCGATGCCGCCGATCCGGCGCTGCTCGTCCGACCGATCCACCGGCTCCTGACCTGGTTCCCCGGCGACTGGGACGCGCTGCGCGCGCATCTGGCGCGCCACGCCTCGATCGTCGCGGTCTCCCCGGCGCTGCCGGTCGGGGAACTGGTGCGGCTGGCGGGGGAGCTCGGCCGGTCGCCTCGTCCGCGCGTCCTGATCCTCCAGCGCGAGGAGTTCCTCGTCGCCGAATTCCCGCCCGGCGACGGGAACGAACCGGATGCGGTGCTCGTCGACTCTCTGCTCCTGCGGCATGTCTGCGCGCTCGACGGTACGGAGATCGAGCGCGTGGTGGAGTACACCCCGGATGCGGTCGAGGCCGCGCGCGCCGTCGCCTCGGGCCGTGCCGCGCTCGCCGTGCTCCTGCGGCCGACGCCGCTCGCGACCGTGCTCGCCTGGGCGCTCACCGGCCGACTGCTGCCGCCCAAGACGACCTACTTCTTTCCGAAATTGCCCCAGGGTATCCTGTTCTACGACCTGGCCGATCCTCTGACGCTCGCGTGAGCGGGTGCCCGCGTTCGGAGAACGCTGGCGCACGACGCCCGTTCGCGAACGAGAGGCCGATGGGTACGGGAGGGTACCCGTGTCGTCGGGGTTCGCTCGGAGTCGACGTGACGGCGGCCGCAGTTGCGCGGCCGCCGTCCGGGCGATCGCGAGCTGGATGGATCCGGTTCAGCGACGGGCGAAGATGACGCTCGCCAGGCTCAAGAGCGCGACGGCCAGGCCGGCGACGACGCAGCTTACGACCATCCCGCTCACCGCGGTCTCGCCGCTCACGAAGGGTGCCGCGGCGATCCAGATGCCGATGGGTACGTTGGCGAGCCCCACCCAGCGGAGTCCGGGCGAGAGCGCGAGCTCGGCGATCGCGAACATCACGATGCAGCCGCCGAAGAAGGTCGCGCTGAGCCGCGTCACGTCGTAGAGCCAGGCATCGGGAATGACGTACGGGGACGCGGCGATCCACAGCCCGAGCACCATCACGAGCGCGGCGACGTAGTCCCACAAGGCCGACGACCGGCGTTGCGCAGTGGCCATGATGCCCTCGACTCCTCTCCCTATCTCCCTTCCCGTCGGCTGGCGCGCGGCCCGGCGCGCCCAACGCTCCGCGGCGATTGTAGCGGAGGCCGCGCGCGAAGGGAAACCACCCCCGGGGCTCGCCCGGGGGTGGTACGTATTCTCGCTCAGCTCCCGTTCGTCACCGCGATGGTCACGGAATCGAGCTGCGGGTCGGTGCTCTCGAGCACGCCGGTCGCACCGTAGTCGAGGTAGCAGGTGACGGTGTAGGAATCGCCATCCTCACCGTCGATTAGGATCAGGTTCGCCGTGGCGACGTTCCCCGCGACGGTCTTCACGCCGACGGTACCCGAGGTGCTCGCGGTCTGCTGGCCGCTCCAGCGTGCGGTCGCGTCGCCCGAGCTCTGGAACTCCAGGAGCACCGGGACACTGGTCGGCGTGTCGGGCGAGAGGTCGCAACGAGCCTGCGTCGTGACGGTGCTGTTCTCGGCGAGGGCGGATGCGGCGACGGTGTAGTTGGGATCCGAACCGTCCACCCCGCCCTGCAGCGTCAAGTCACCGGTCACGCTCGCGGCCCAGGTCACCTGGCTGGTGTCGACCAGCTCGTCGGCGTCCTGGATGCCGTTGCCGTCGATGTCCCACCAGGCGGTGACGGTGTTTCTGACCGCGGCGTCGTTGGTGAAAGTGAACGAAGCGCGACCGTCGTCGTCGGTCGTCGCCACTCCGCTCGCCGGATCCGGGTTCCCTTCGTTGCTCACCTGGAAGCGGATCGTCCGCCCGGCGAGCGGCGCGCCGTTCGCGGTGAGCGTCGCGGTCAGGGTGACTTTTTGGCCGGTCTGTCCGAGCGTGACGCTCGGCTCGAGGCGCAGCGCGAAGTCCTCGAGCGTGAGCGCCGGATGGCGGGTCGGCGTCAGGACGAAGACCCCGGAGCCGTCGCCGGCGACCTGGTAGTTGACGACGTTGGAGATCCCGACGAGGAAGCCGCTACCGCTCCCGGCACCGTCGGTCACGCCGACGAGCGCCGTCCCCGTGAAGTCGCGCGGGACGCTGGCGAAGGTCGTCCCGAAGTCGGTCGGATACGGGTAGATGACCGCGTAGCCACCGGCCGGGACGGCGACGAGCACGGGGTTCTCGCTGGTGCCGACCTGGCTCGGCGCGACGGCCGCCCCGCTCGCGCTCAGGATCTGCACGTTGGCCAGCTGCTGCCGCCCGGTCGGGTTGAAGAGGGTGAAGCCGCTCACGTCCCCCTGGCCCGTGGCATTTCCGACCTGGAAGAGCGGGAGCGCGAGCGTGTGCGTGAACCAGGCGCGGCCGCTCACCTGCCCGGCCGTCCGCGACTGCGTCTCGGCGGCCGTCCAGCTCTGCTTGGTGCCGGAGAAGTCGGGTGCGGCCGGAGCGATGTAGCTCATCGCTTGGCCCTGGCCCGGGCCGGCCAGGTACTTGACTTCGTCGACGGCTGCCGCGAACGGGCGCTGGCCGTTGATGACGACCGCGTTGACGCGCGCTGGATCGAGGCTCGGCACGGCGCTGACGTCCGGCCGGTAGATGAAGGCGCTCTCGCCGGGCTGGAGCGTGATGGTGGAGAGCTCCGGCGGTACCACCTGAGCGATGCCGTTCCGGTCGTAGTAGGTGAGCGTGAGCGTGTTCGCGTTCGTCCGGTCGAGGTTCACCAGCGTGATGCCGGTGTTCCAGTTGTTGAAGTCGCGGAAGACGATCGGCGCGTAGCGGGTCGTCGCCGTCACGCGCGGGACGCCTTCGTTGGTCAGCAGCATCCGCCACTCCGGCTTGTACCGTTCGGCGACGACGGCGACACCGGTCGAGGTCGCGTCGACGAACGCCGCGCCGACCCACTCCGGCGGGACGACGCCGGCGAGGTCGATCGTCCACATCTGCCCGGCGGCGAGCGTCTGGCTGAGGGTGTAGGTCGGCTCACCGACCGTGACGCCGCGGGCGCGCTGCAGGGTGAGCGTGACCTGGTTCTGCTGGTTGCGCAGGTTGGTCACCTTGATCACGGTGCGCCATCCGCTGTTGGTCTGGACGACCGGAAGCACCCAGCTGCGGCCGAAGTTCGCCGCTTCCCAGTCGTCGTCGCGGATGCCGGTGGCACCGGAAACGGTCTGGAAGGCGCTCGTCGTGCGGAGGTCGATGCCGAGCGCGCTCGGCCCGGCGTGCTTCGCGACGACGGCGATCGCCGGGTAGCACGTCACCGTGCAGACACCCAGCTCGGTGAGGATCGTCCGGCTCGTCTCGGAGAACTCCGCTTCGACGACGAGCCCGGCGCTCCCGCCGCTCGGGACGAGGCCGAAACCGGCGAGTTCGGCGGCAGTGAAGGCACGCGACGTGCGCGGCGCGAGCGTGAAGAGCCCGCGGATCGTGCCGCCGGTACGCTGGTTGCGCAACCGGATCTGGACCGGCAGGGCTTCCAGGTTCTGCACGACCACGGTACTCCAGAGCGGCCCGAACCCACCGGGCAACGTCTCGCCGTTGTAGACGGCAGCGAGCGTCACCCGCGCCTGTTGCTCGCTCAGCGGTGCCGCTGCCTGCGTTCCCGGGGCAAGGATCGCCAGGCTGCTCGCGGCGAGCGCGAGCACCACCAGGAGACGGGTCAGCCTCGACGGTCGTCGTTCGGTGCGCATGAGAACCCTCCTTTCGTCCGACCGTTTCGGCAACGCCCAGTATAGCCACCGGCGTCCGCTCCGGCCGGTCGGCTCTCCCGTCGTGGGGAACACCGTGCGCCGGCCGACCCCTGACGAGTCGCACCTGCTCCCCATCGGTATGACGTCCCGGGGCGGCGATCGGTTTCAGCCGCTCCGCTGGAAGGGGAAAGCGGGCGGTGCCGGTGGGGGACGGCACTGCCCGCTCGTGAGGAGGAGTACGGGGCTGCGCGAGGAGTGTGCAGCGTTCGACCGCCTCGATCGTAGCGGACGGACTGCTCCGCGATGTTGCCGAACCGTTACGTTCGGCGTTCCGCGAGCGGCAGACTGAAACCGACGATGGCCCCGCCGCCGGGCGCGTTCTCGGCCCAGACCCGTCCGCCGTGGAGCTGGACGAGATGCTTGACGATCGCGAGGCCGAGCCCGCTCCCAGAACTCGAGCGGGCACGGTCTCCTTTGAAGAATCGTTCGAAGACGCGGTCGATCTCGTCCGCCGGGATGCCGGGCCCGGAATCGCGGACGCGGACGATCAGTTCCCCCTCGCCGTGCGCGACCTCGACGCACACGTTTCCGCCCTCCGGCGTGAACTTGAGCGCGTTGTCCAGGAGATTGGCAAGTACCTGCACGGTACGGTCGGGATCGCACGGGACGAGCGGTAGCGCTTCGTCGGCCCGGAGTTCGAGCGCGATGCGCTTGGTGGCGGCGCGGGGCTGGAAACGCTCGAGCGTGGCGCGCGCGAGCTGGACGAGGTCGGTCGGAACCCGGGCGAGCTGGAGCTGGCCGCTCTCCGCTTTGGTGAGCTCCAGGAGCTGGTTCACCAGGCGCGTCAGGTGCTCGACCTCGGTCGCGATGCGCCGGAGGAAGTCTTCGGCGACGGAGCGGTCGGCCAGCGCCCCGTCCAGCAAGGTATCGACCAGGGCCTGCAGGGCCGCCAGCGGAGTGCGGAGGTCGTGCGAGACGTTGGCGACGAAGTCGCGGCGGATCGTTTCGGTGCGGCGCAGTTCCGTGATGTCGCGCAGGATGAGCGTCACCAGGGGACGATCGGCGCCGTGCAGCACCGACGCGTGCGCCTGGACGCTGCGGCGGGGGCGGCCGAGTTCGACGAAACGGCCAGGCGGCGGGGTCGGGCCGGCGAGCGCGCGGGCGACGAGCTCGTTCAATTCGTAGTCGCGCAGCACTTCGGGGTACGGGTGCCCGAGCGCTCCGTCGCGTGCACCAGGCAGGAGGGTGCGGGCAGCCCGGTTGAGCCCGACGACGTTTCCAGCAGCGTCGATCAGCACCACGCCGTCGCTCAGGTGGTCGAAGAGCGCCGCGAGCTGCTGCTGCCGCGCGCGGGCCTGCTCGAGTTCGCGTTCGAGCGCGCGCAAGGCGTCGTCCAGCTGGTTGGCGAGGGCGGCGAGCGGATCGTCGCCCAGGAGCGGTCGCTGGAGCGGTGCCAGGTCACCGTGCTCGCGGCGCAGCCGGGCGAGCGTCGCGGCGAGACGCTGGTGGAAGGCCCGGCGTTGCCAGAGCCACACGACTGTCACCCCAACGACGATCCCGAGAACGGTCGCGAGCAGGAGCGTCCACATCGGCCTTTCCATCCTCGAGGTCAGTCTAACCGGGAAGCGCGGGCGGCGTGTGACGGATCGGTGATCCTCAGCGGGAGGTCGCTTGGAGATGTCGAGCGGTCAAACGGTAGCCGATGCCGCGGACCGTCTCGATGAGCCGCGGGTGCCGCGGGTCGTCCTCGAGTTTCTCGCGCAAGCCGTGGACGTGCACGGCGAGCGTCCGGTGGTCGCCGAACGTCTCGTAGCCCCAGACGGCACGGAGGATCTCCTCGGAGCGGCACACCCGCTCGCGGTGACGCGCGAGATAGGCGAGGAGCTCGAACTCGCGCGGCTTGAGCGGCACCTCCCGCTCGTCCCGCCAGACGCGCCGCTGGGCGAGGTCGATGCGGAGGGGGCCGACCGTCAGGTACTGGTCGGCAGCCGGTTCGCTGCCCAGTTCGCGGGCGAGGAGCTCGCGCCGGCGCAGCAGCGCCTTGACGCGGGCGACGAGTTCGCGCATCGAGAAGGGCTTGGTGAGATAGTCGTCTGCCCCGAGTTCCAGGCCGAGCACGCGGTCGATCTCGTCGTCGCGCGCGGTGAGGATGAGGATCGGCACCGTGCTCCGCTCGCGCAAGCGGCGGCAGACTTCGAACCCGTCGAGCCCCGGGAGCATGACGTCGAGGATCACGAGGTCGGGCCGGGACGCGTGAGCGTGCTCGAGCGCGGTCTCGCCGTCGCTGACGCACGTCACCTCGTGCCCGGCGCGTTCGAGGTTGTAGCGGATCGTGAGTTGCAGCGTTTCGTCGTCCTCGACCAGCAGGATGCGGGCCACAGCGCTCCTCCCGCATCGAGAGTGTACCAGCGCGCGAGCAGGAGCTGGCGTCGACGCGGCGATCGGCTGGCTGGTAGGATTCCGCACACGTTCGGGGAGGCGCGAGGTGGACGCGCGCGTGGCCTGGGTCGGATTCCATGCGGTCGAAGGGATCAGCCTGCGCAGACTGGAGCGCCTGGTCGCGCACTACGGTTCGGTGCAGGACGCTTGGGCCGCGCCGGAGGCCGAATTGCGGGCGCTCGGTCTCCCCGAGGGGCCGCTGGAGCGCCTGGTCGCCGCGCGGCGCACCGGTCTGGCGCAGAAGGTGCTCGAGGCGGCCGAGCGGGCTGGGGCGAGCGTCCTCGTCTATCCGGACGAGGGCTATCCGCCGTTGCTGCGCGAGATCGGGAGCCCGCCGCTCGCGCTCTTCGTCAAGGGCTCGCTCGAACCGGGAGACGCGCGCGGGGTCGCGCTGGTCGGTACGCGGCAGGCGTCGAGCTACGGCGCGCAGGTCGCGCGTACGTTCGCGACGGACTTCGCGCAGGCCGGGGTCACGGTGGTGAGTGGGTTGGCGCGCGGCATCGACCGAGTGGCCCATGAGGCGGCGCTGGAGGCGGGCGGGCGGACGATCGCTGTCCTTGGGACGGGCATCGACGTCGTCTACCCGGCGGGACATCGTGCGCTCGCCGAGCGAATCGTCGAACGCGGGGCGCTGGTGACGGAGTTCCTGCCGGGGACTCCGCCGCATGCCGGGAACTTCCCGGTGCGCAACCGGATCATCAGCGGGCTCTCGCTCGGTGTGGTCGTGGTCGAGGCGCCGCAGCGGAGCGGAGCGCTCATCACGGCGAACTTCGCGCTCGACCAGAACCGCGCGGTGTACGCGGTGCCCGGGCCGATCTTCTCGAGCGGCACTGCGGGGATCCTCCGTCTCCTGCGCGAGGGGGCCACACCGGTCGGCTCGGCGCAGGACGTCCTGGAGGATCTCGCGCTCGAGGCACGCCAGCTGCCGCTCTTGGCCCCGCCGACCGTCCCCGAGGCGGCTCGGCCGGTCGTCGCCGCGCTCGGGAGCGAACCGAGGCATATCGACGAACTCGCGGCCGAACTCGGCATGGGGATCGCCCAGCTGAGCGCGCTCTTGCTCGAACTGCAGCTGGAAGGCCTCGTGATGCACCTCGGCGCGCAGCACTACGCGCTCGCTGTCCCGTCGGTGGCGAGGGGAGGATCGCGATGATGTGGGCAGTCATCCCGGCAGGGGGGAGCGGGACTCGCCTCTGGCCGGCCAGTCGCCGCAACCGTCCGAAGTTCCTGCTGCCGATTCCCGGCCCGCAGTCGATGTTGCAGGCGACCTGGGAGCGGCTGCGGCCGTTGGTGACGCCGCACCACTGTTTCGTCGTCACCGGTGCCGCCCACGTCGCCGCGGTGCGGGATCAGCTGCCGGAACTGCCGCCGGACCGGATCGTCGCCGAGCCCTCGCCGCGCGGTACCGGGCCGGCCATCGGCCTGGCGGCGTTCCTGATCGCCCGGCAGGCTCCGCAAGCGCTCATGGGGTCGTTCGCGGCCGATCACTACGTGGCGGACCCGGAAGGGTTCCGCCGCGCGGTGCGCGCTGGCCTGCGGGCAGCCAGCGAAGGGTTCCTCGTGACGGTCGGGGTCGCGGCCCGCTATCCGGAGACCGGATACGGGTACATCCGGGTCGGCGAGCCGCTCCTCGCCGAGGAAGGGTTGACCGTCCATCGGGTCCGCCAGTTCAAGGAGAAGCCGGACCGGGAGACGGCCGAGGAGTACGTGCGTTCCGGCGAATATTGCTGGAACGCCAGCATGTTCCTCTGGCGAGTCGACGTCTTCCTGGAGGCGCTGCGCCGGCTGCTGCCGGATGTCTACCGGCCGCTGGCGGCGATCGCTGCCTGCTGGGGGACACCGGAGGCCGAGCGGTGCTTGGCCGAAATCTGGCCGACGATACCCGAGGTGACGATCGATCACGGTATCATGGAGCGCGCCGAGGACGTGGCAGTCGTGCCGGCGGAGTTCGGGTGGGCCGATCTCGGGGATTGGCACGGGCTCGCTCAGCTCCTGGCCGACGACGCCGACGACTCGGTGGTGCTCGGCTGCGAGCACCTGGGGCTGGACACGCGTGCTACGCTCATTTACGGCGGCCGGCGACTGGTGGTGACGCTCGGCGTCGAGGACCTCGTGGTCGTCGACACCGACGACGTCCTGCTGGTCGCGCATCGCTCGCGGGCGCAAGCGGTGCGCGAGGTGGTTCGCCGGCTGGAAGAACTCGGTCGGCAGGATCTTCTGTGAGCCTCTCGCGACTCGTCCTGCTTGCCGAGAGATCGTAGAGGGGGACGATGGCGACGAAGAAGACGAAGACGGCGAAGACGCAAGGCGAGTCGACGCAGAAGAAGGCGGCGCGGCGTGCCGTTGGCGTGGGAAGCGCGGACGGGAAGGCGCTCGTCATCGTCGAGTCGCCGGCGAAAGCGCGGACGATCAGTCGCTTCTTGGGACCGGCCTTCACCGTCAAGGCATCGATGGGGCACGTGCGCGACCTGCCGAAGAGCAAGCTCGGAGTCGACGTCGCGCACGACTTCCAGCCGACCTACACGGTGCTCAAGGAGAAGCAGCCGGTCGTCAAGGAGCTGAAGGAGAGCGTGCAGAAGGCACGCGAGCTGATCCTCGCTACCGACCCGGACCGCGAGGGAGAGGCGATCGCCTGGCACCTCATCGAGGCGACCCAGGCGCACGACAAGCCGGTACGGCGGATCGTCTTCCACGAGATCACGGAGGAAGCGATCCGCGAGGCGCTCGCCCACTCGCGCGGTATCGACATGCGGCTCGTCAACGCGCAGCAGGCGCGGCGCGTCCTCGATCGGCTGGTAGGGTACGAGATCAGTCCGTTACTCTGGCGGAAGGTCAAGGGCGGGCTCTCGGCTGGCCGCGTGCAATCGGTGGCCTTGCGGCTCGTGGTCGATCGCGAGCGCGAGATCCAAGCGTTCGTGCCGCAGGAATATTGGACGATCGACGTCGACTTGGCCCCGGTGGAGAACGGCGCGCGCGAGCCGGTGCCGTTCGCTGCCGCGCTCGTGCGGGTGCGCGGCGAAAAGCCGAATCTGCCCGACGAAGCGGTCGCTCGTGCCGTCGCCCGCGAACTCGAAGCGTCCCGGTACTGGGTCGCTTCGGTCAAGGAGCGGCAGAAGCAGCGACGGCCGGCCCCGCCGTTCACGACGAGCACGCTGCAGCAGGAGGCCGGGCGCAAGCTGCGGTTCCCGGTCAGCCTGACGATGCAGATCGCGCAGCAACTGTACGAAGGCGTGGAGCTCGGACCGGAAGGGAGCATCGGCCTCATCACCTACATGCGCACCGACTCGACGCACGTGGCGGCCTCGGCCCAGGAGCGCGCGCGCCAGGTGATCGCGGCCCGCTGGGGAGCCGACTTCCTTCCCGAGCGCCCGCCGGTCTACGCCAAGAAGGCCAAGGGAGCGCAGGAGGCGCACGAGGCGATCCGGCCGACCGACCCGGCGCGTGATCCGGAATCGGTGCGCCCCTATCTCACGCCGCGGCAGTATCAGCTCTACCGGCTCATCTGGGAGCGCTTCATCGCGAGCCAGATGGCGCCGGCGATCTACGACACGGTGACGGTGGAGATCGCGGCCGGACCGGAGATGGGCGGTGACGCGCCGTACCTGCTGCGGGCGACCGGTTCGGTCGTCCGTTTCCCGGGCTTCCTCGTCGTGTACCGGGAAGGTCGCGACGAGGAGGAGACGGACGAACTCGATCAACGCCCGCTGCCGCCGCTGCAGCAGGGCGAGCCGTTACGTCTGCTCGCGGTGCGCCCCGAGCAGCACTTCACGCAGCCGCCACCGCGCTATACCGAGGCGACGCTCGTCAAGACGCTCGAGGAACTGGGGATCGGCCGGCCGAGCACCTATGCGCCGACGATCGAGACGCTCAAGCAGCGGCGCTACGTCGTCGTCGAGGACCGCAAGCTGGTGCCGACCGAGCTCGGCATGCTGGTCACCGATCTCCTGGTCGAACACTTTCCGGACGTCGTCGACGTCGGCTTCACCTCGCGGTTGGAGGAGGAGCTGGACGAGATCGCGGCCGGCGAGCGCGAGGGGGTGCCGGTCGTGCGGGAGTTCTACGAGCCGTTCCACCGCCAGGTCGAGGAGGCGGAGCGGAACATCGAGCGCGTGCGCCTGGCCGATCAGCCGACGGACGAGGTCTGCGAGGTCTGCGGCCGGCCGATGGTCATCAAGGAGAGCCGGTACGGCCGCTTCCTCTCCTGCTCCGGCTTCCCCGAGTGCAAGAACAAGCGGCCGCTGCTCGAGAAGCTCGGTATCTCCTGCCCGCAGTGCGGCGATGGAGAGCTCGTCGTTCGCCGGAGCAAGAAGGGGCGGACGTTCTACGGATGCAGCCGTTATCCGGCGTGCGACTTCGTGAGCTGGGAGCGCCCGACCGGTGCCCGCTGCCCGCAGTGCGGTGGCCTGCTCGTGACGAGCGTCCGGCGTGGACAGGAGACGGTGCGCTGCGCCTCGTGCAGCTACCGGCCGGCGGAGGAAGCGACACCGGTCGAGGTGTGACCGGGGGTATACTTGAGGGGTTGACGGCCACGCCGGCCGCAGGAGGAAGCGAGCGTGCGCGAGGGCACGACCTGGCATGGGACGACGATCCTCGGCGTCCTGCGGGACGGTCGAGTCGCGATCGCCGGTGACGGGCAAGTGACGGCCGGTGACGTCGTTCTCAAGCACCATGCCCGGAAGATCCGTGCCCTGGCGGGTGGTCGTGTGCTCGCCGGGTTCGCCGGCGCCGTCGCCGATGCGCTGACGCTGTTCGAGAAGTTCGAGCAGCAACTGCGTGCCGCCGATGGCGACCTGCGTCGAGCCGCGGTCGAGCTCGCCAAGGAGTGGAGAACCGACCGCTATCTTCGGCGTCTGGAAGCGCAGCTGCTCGTGGCCGATCCCGGTCAGATCCTGATGATCTCCGGCGACGGGGACGTGATCGAGCCGGACGACGGGATCGCGGCGATCGGCACGGGCGGGCCGTATGCGGCAGCGGCGGCCCGCGCGCTGCTGCGCCATACCCGGATGAGCGCCGCGGAAATCGCGCGTGCGGCGATGGAGGTGGCCGCTGACCTCTGTGTCTATACCAATCATGCGGTGACGGTCCTCACCGCACCACCAGAGCGCGGAGAAGATGAGCACATCGATGACACTCACCGTTCGCCCTGAGCGGGGCACGATTCCACTGACACCGGCCGAGATCGTCGCCGAGCTCGACCGTTATATCGTCGGTCAGCAGGAAGCCAAGCGCGCGGTCGCGATCGCGATCCGCAACCGCTGGCGCTGGCAGCAGCTGCCGGAGGAACTCCGGCGTGACATCGTGCCGAAGAACATCCTAATGATCGGGCCGACCGGGGTCGGAAAGACCGAGATCGCCCGTCGCGTCGCCAAGCTGGTCGATGCGCCCTTCGTCAAGGTCGAAGCGACGAAGTTCACCGAAGTCGGGTACGTCGGCCGCGACGTCGAGTCGATCATCCGGGAGCTGGTCGAGGTCAGCATCAGCATGCTGCACGGCGAGCGTCTGGAGGCGGTGCGCGAGGAGGCATCGCGGGCAGCGCTGCAGCGGCTCGCCGACCTTCTGGTGGAGCAGCGCGAGCGGCGACGGGCCAAGCGGCATGGTCAGGAGGGCGAGAGCGAGGAGACGGAGCCGCCGGAGGAGCGTCGGAAGCGCGAGCGCCGGATGGCCCGCGAGCGCCGACGCCTGCTCGAACTGCTCTCCCGCGACGGCATGGAGGACGAGACGATCGAGCTCGACCTCGAGACCGAGTTCGACCTCTTCGTGACGCCGTACGCCGAGAACGGCGGGGTCGATCTCGAAGAGTTCCAGGATACCGTCGCCGACCTCCTGGAGACGTTGCAGGCTCGCCGGCGGACGCGGCGCGTCTCGATCCGCGAGGCCCGGCGCATCCTGACCCAACAGGAGGCCCAGCGCCTGGTCGACTTCGATGCGGTCGTCGAGGCAGCGATCAAGCGAGCCGAGGAGAGCGGGATCGTCTTCATCGACGAGATCGACAAGCTGATCACCAAGGACGGCGAGTACGGCCCGGACGTCTCCGGCGAGGGAGTGCAGCGGGACCTCCTGCCGATCGTCGAGGGATCGGTCGTGATGACCCGCTACGGCCCGGTGCGGACCGACCATATCTTGTTCATCGCGGCCGGGGCGTTCCATAACGCGAGCCCGTCCGACCTCATCCCCGAGCTGCAGGGACGGTTCCCGATCCGTGTCGAGTTGCACCGCTTGACCGAGGAGGATCTCTACCGCATTCTGACGGTGCCGGAGAACGCGCTGACGCGCCAGTACCGGGAGCTCCTGCGGGTGGAGGGTGTCGAGCTGGAGTTCACCGAGGACGGCCTGCGCGAGATCGCCCGCTTGGCGGCACTGGTCAACAGCCGCGCCGAGGATATCGGCGCGCGGCGGTTGGCGACGATCATGGAGAAGGTCATCGAGGAGGTCAGCTTCCGGGCACCGGAGCTGGCTGGTCAGACGGTACGGATCGATGCCGGGTACGTGCGCCAGCGCGTCGGTGAGATCGTCGCGGACGAGGATCTGAGCAAGTTCATCCTCTGAGCCGAACGGAGGAGCCGATGAACGAGTCCCGACCGATCCGTCGCCTCTCGGTGCTGATTCCGGTCTACAACGAGGTGCGGACGGTCGGGGAGGTGCTGCGGCGCGTGCGCGCGGTCGAACTGCCGTACGAACTCGAGCTGGTCGTCGTCGACGACGGTTCGAGCGACGGGACGCGGGAGTTGCTCCAAGCCGAGGCAGCCCGGTCGCGCGATCTCGTCCTGATCCTGCACCCCGAGAATCGGGGCAAGGGGGCAGCGATCCGTTCGGCGCTCGCGGCTGCGACGGGGGACGTCCTGATCGTCCAGGATGCCGATCTCGAGTACGATCCGCGGGACTATCCGCGTCTCCTCCGGCCGATCGTCGAGGGCCGGAGTCAGGTCGTCTACGGCTCGCGCTTCCTCGGCGAGCACAAGGCGATGTACTTCTGGCACTGGGTCGGGAACCGCTTCCTGACGCTGGTCACCAATCTCCTCTACGACACGACGTTGACCGACATGGAGACCGGGTACAAGGTGTTCACCGCGGAGGTCGCCCGGAAGCTGCAGCTGCGCAGCGACCGCTGGGGGTTCGATCCGGAGATCACGGCACAGATCCTCAAGCGAGGGTACCGGATCTACGAGGTGCCGATCTCCTACAACGGGCGCGAGTACTGGGAGGGGAAGAAGATCACCTGGCGGGACGGTTTGACGGTTCTCTGGACGCTCCTCCGCTGCCGCTTCTTCGGTTGACGGATGGGCGGGTGCAGCGATGGATGCGGTGCTCGCGGTCGACTTCGGTGCGACGAACCTGCGCGCTGCCGTCGTCCGGCGCGACGGCACCTTGCTCCATCATCGCCAGACCGTGACCGGGGCGCGGGACGGGGTGGTCGCGGTGGTCGAGCGGATCGTTCGCCTCGTCGAGCAGGTCGCGAGCGAGGCGGGGCTCGACCGTTCCGTGCCGGTCGGTGTCGTCGCGCCCGGACCGCTGGAGCCGGCGACCGGTGTCGTCCTGTTCGCGCCCAACCTGGTCGGGTGGCAGCACGTTCCCCTGCGGCAGCTGCTCGAAGAGCGGCTGGGGCGTCGCGTCGTGCTCGGCAACGACGGGAACGGTGCCGCGCTGGGCGAAGTCCTCTTCGGTGCCGCGAAGGGATGCCGTCACCTCGTGCACGTGATGCTCGGGACCGGTGTCGGCGGTGGGGTCATCTCCCACGGGCAGCTAGTCGAAGGTCTGCGCGGGCTGGGCACCGAGGTCGGACATGTGCCGGTGGATCCGGACGGTCCGCGCTGTCACTGCGGGGGTGTCGGGTGCATCGAGGCCTACGCTGGGGGATGGGCGCTGGCGCGGGACGGCGAGGCGTTGGTCAGCTCGGGGCGCTCGGAGGTGCTCCGCGAGCTCGCGGGCGACGGCCCGGTGACGGCAGCCCACGTGGTCGAAGCGGCTCGCGCCGGCGACGCCGGTGCCCTCGCGATTCTCGAGGGAGCGGCGCGGGCGCTCGCTGCCGGCCTGGCCGGATTGGTCAACGTCTTCGATCCGGAGCTGATCGTGTTCGGCGGTGGGGTGGCCCGGGCCGGCGAGCTGTTGCTCGCGCCGTTCCGGCGCTGGCTCCCGGTCTACGCGATCCATTACATCGTGGAGCACGTCGAGGTGCGACTCTCGGCACTCGGTGACGATACCGGACTCTACGGTGCCGCTGCTCGCGCGTTCCTGGCGAACGGCGGTACCGGTGCCGAGATCCGCCTGCCGTGATCGGGCAGGGAGGATCGCCGTCGTGGGCAGGCTGCCCACCGTGCTGGGCTCCCCGGGTTTCCGCTGCAGTCGTCGCCGGTTGTTCCTCTTGGGGCAAGGACTCTTGCTCGCTGCCTGCCGTCGCGGCGAAGGGACACCGCAGGCTCCTGCGTCTCCGACTCCGGGGACGCTGCGTACACCGGAGCCGACCACGGTTCCCGCGGTGCTGGTGACCCCGACCCCGGTTCGTCCGACGCCGACCCCGACGGCAGTGCCGACGCCGACCGCAGCGCAGCGCGAGCTCCGCCTCTTCGCGCGCCTGCGCTTGGACGAGCCGCGCAGCCACGACTTCAACGCCGACGTCGAGTGCGGTGGCGAGCCGGAGCTTTTCGCTGGTCTGGTGCGCCTCTCGCCGGACTACGAGGTCCGGCCGGATTGGGCCGAGCGGTGGGAAGTGTCCGCCGATGGGACGCGCTGGGTCTTCGCGCTCCGGGACGCGGGCAGCGGTTGGTCCGATGGGCAGCCGGTACGCGCGGCTGACTTCGTCTGGTCCTGGCGGCGCTCGCTCGATCCGGAGCGGCCGGCACCGCAAGCGCAGGTGTTCGACATCGTCGGCAACGCCCGCGCGGTGCTGAAGGGGGAGCTGCCGGCGGAAGCGCTCGCGGTCCGGGCTCTCGACGACCGGACGCTCGAGGTGGAACTGGAGCGTCCCGCTGGATACTTCCTGCTTATCCTGGGGACGGCTGGTCTGCTCCCGGCTTACCGTCCGGCAGTCGAGCGATGGGGCGCGAGCTGGACCGAAGCCGGCAAGTGCGTCTCCAACGGGCCGTTCCGTCTCGTCGCTTGGGAACGCGGGTCTGGGTACGTCGTGGCCCGCAATTCCTCCTACTGGAACCAAGGACTCGCGACGATCGACCGTTGTACCGTCGCCTTCGCTCGACCGGAGGATCCCCTCCTTCCCTTCTATCGCGGCAGTGTCGATTTCGCGCCGGTCCCACCGGAGCTGTTGCCCGAGGTGACGAGCCAGGAAGGCCTGCTCGACCGGATCGTGCGCAGCATCCTGCCCGAAGTGTGGTCGCTCGTCGTGCAGCCTGACGCGCCGCCGCTCGAACGACCGGAACTCCGTGCAGCGTTGAGCCGAGCGATCGATCGCGAGCGGCTGCGGCAGCTCGCCTACGGCGCCGTCGAACCGGCCACTGCGCTCGTGCCGCCGGGCGTGCCCGGTTTCCTGCAGGAGGAGCGTCTCGTTGCCTTGCATCGCTTCGCTCCCCTGGAGGTGTACCGACAGTGGGAGTCCGTACGTCAGGAGGTTGCCGCCCCGCTTCGCCTGGTCGCTCCGGCCACGACCGATCCCGTCGAAGAGACGGTGCTCCTCGACGTGGTCGAGCAGCTCCGCTCGAACCTCGGCATCGAGATCGTTCTGGAACGGCGCGAAGGCGACGCCTGGGCGCGAGCGGTGGCGGAGGGGGAGTTCGAGCTCCTCTGGTGGCGTTGGCCCTTGCCGTTTCCCGATGGGGCCGCTGTCTACGAATGGCTGGTGAGCCGGGAGCGCAGGACGCTCCACGGACTGCGCTGGCAGCACGACGAACTGGATCGCTTCTTGGCCTTGGCACGGAACGAAATCGAGACGGCCCGGCGTCTCGGTGCCTACCGACAGTGCGAACTCTTGCTGCAGGAGGCGTTCGTGGCCATACCGGTCGTCTATCCGGCCGCGACCTACCTGGTGCAGCCGTGGGTCGCCAGCTTGCCGCGTGCCCGCGACGGCATGCTCGTCGCGCCGGGAACCCTCTTCAATCGCTTCCTGAGCGGTGTCGTCGTTCGTCCGCGGTCGGGATGAGCCGTCCGCTCCGGTCTGCTGGCGGCGCGCCGACCGGGCCTGGTGTGGTCGCCAGGAGCGGCGAGGGCGTGGCGTCGCAGCCGCCGGGATACGCACACCGTCCACGTGCGCCCGGAGACCGGCCGTGCCGCCTCGCTGGGCGCAGCGAGCGACGGCGATGCCAGCGGGACGCTGGGAACTCCCCTGCCGGAAACGGCGCATCGAACGGTCGTCGTCCCGTGCGCGCAGACGGATCGTGACGGATGTACCGCGTCCGCTGCCCTTCGTCCGGCCGCTGGTTTCTCCTGCGACCGGAGCGGGAGCTCGGGAGGCGGGCACCGAGGGCCCCTCTCGCCGGTCGCGCCGGCGGGAGCCGCGGTGCCGGCCGAGACTCGGATCGATCGGGCGACGCTCGGGTCGGCGGGAGCGGCGCGCGTCGCTCGAGCGAGAGGCGGCGCGAGTTCGCTGTCGTCGCCCGCCGGTGCGGTCGGGCTGGCCGCGCCGAGCGCGGCTCGAGCGTCGGGACGGAACGGTACGATGCAGGACGTCCCGGCGACCACAGCGAGCGCGGCTCCGCCGCCTGATCCGGCGGTCCAGCGACGGCGGCACGGCGACGCGTCCGGCGGACGCTTCAGCAAGCTGGTGGGCTGTGCTACGATGGTCGGCGGCCCAGCGCGGCACGAGAGGGCGGTCGCATCGAGCGGCGCGGTTTTCATGGAGAGTCGGAGGCGCAAGGTGAGCGAGATGCATCCCCGCTATCTGTGGTGGAACGGACAGCAGGTTCGTTGGGAGGAAGCGACGGTCCACGTCACGGAGCTCGGCTGGTCGACGGTCGGGGCCGTGTTCGAGGGGATCCGGGCCTACTGGAACGCGGAGTCCGGGGAAGCGTTCGTTTTCCGGCTCCGCGAGCACCTGGAGAGACTGCTCCGCTCGATGCGGCTGGTGCGCCTGGCGACGCGCTGGAGCATCGGCGAGTTGACCGAGGCGATCCTGCGCCTGCTCCGCGAGAACGACTGCCGCGAAGATACCTACATCCAACCGGTCGCCTACCGTGCGGCTGGCCCGAAGACCTTGAGCGGCTTCTCGGAAGAGTCCGGGTTGTACATCGTGACGCGCCCGATGCCCTCGCATCTGCTGACCGGCCGGGTGGTGCGGGCGAAGGTCAGTTCGTGGCGGCGGATCAGCGACGACGTGATGCCGCCGCGCGTCAAGAACATCTCCAACTACCGGAACGGCCAGCTCGCGGCGATGGAGGCCCAGCTGGACGGCTACGACCAGGCGATCCTCCTGAACCAGCAAGGGAAGGTGGCCGAGGCGCCCGGTGCCTGCGTGATGCTCGTTCGGAACGGCAAGCTGATCACGCCAGACGTCACGCAGAGCATCCTCGAGAGCATCACGCGCGACGCGTTGCTGCGGTTGGCCCGGGAGGAACTCGGTCTGCAGGTCGAGGAGCGAGCGGTCGACCGGACGGAGCTCTACGTCGCCGAGGAAGTCTTCCTGTGCGGTACGGCATACGAGATCACCCCGGTCGGTGAGGTCGACCGTTACCCGATCGGTGACGGCCGGCCTGGCCCGGTCACCCGGGCGCTCGAGCGGCTGTACCACGACATCGTGCGCGGCATCGACCCGCGGCGGCCGGAATGGCGCACACCGGTCGGCCTGACCGAGCGCGCCGCAGTACCGGGTGGCGGAAGCTGAGCGCGCGCCGAACGTTCACGCCGAGCGGTCGAACCATCCTTCCTCGGCCATGCGGCGCAGGGCACGCTCGAACGCTTCGATCGTCCGGTCGATGTCTTCCGGCGTGTGCGCGACGCTCAGGAGGCCGCCGCCGTGGAAGAGGTCGACGCCCTCGTTGACCATCGCCTGGTAGAGCGTCGTCGCCAGTCGCGGTGACATGCCGGTCTTGAGGACGACCGGCGAGACCCCCTCCGGCATGCGGATATCCTCGCCGCGCTGGTTCGTGCACGTATGGCCGAGCGCGATGTGGAAGACGGAACTCTCGCCCCACACGAACCCGGGGATCCCGAGGGAGACGAGGACGCGGTTCATCCCGCGACGCAGCCGTGCAGCCATCTCGTCGGCGTGCCGTTGCACCGCCGGATCGGCGACGAGCTGGAGGCAGGCGCACCCGGCCGCCGCGGAGAGCGGGTTGGCGTTGAAGGTGCCCGGGTGCGCGACGCGCCGTCGGTTCCACTCGGGATCGTCGCGGAACTCCAGGAGCGCCATGATGTCGGCGCGACCCCCGACGGCTCCGCCGGGCAACCCGCCGGCGACGATCTTGGCCAGCGTGGTGAGGTCGGGCCGG
Organism: Thermomicrobium sp.; assembly: GCA_026419575.1. GTDB lineage: Bacteria > Chloroflexota > Chloroflexia > Thermomicrobiales > Thermomicrobiaceae > Thermomicrobium. Next base: position 45,455 of record JANZZC010000114.1, read on the forward strand.
ATCCCGACCAGACCTTGGACGCCACCGGGCGACCAGCGGAAGCCGGTGATCACTTCGTCGAAGATGAGCAGTGTCCCCGTCCGCTCGGTGACGGCGCGCAGCCGGTGCAGGAAGCCCTCGGGCAGCGGGATCGACGCCCAGGAGGCTCCGGAGGGTTCGAGGATGACTGCTGCGATGTCTCCCTCGGCTAGCCGGTGTTCGACGAAGTCGAGATCGTTGACCGGCGCGACCACGACCGTCTCGAGCACGGCACGTGGGATCCCGGGAAGCGCTCGCTCTTCGAACGGCGGCTTCTCGCCGGGGAGCGCGTAGTCCTGCCAGCCATGGAAGTGCCCAGCGAACTTGAGGATCTTCTCCCGACCCGTGTACGCTCGGGCGAGCCGCATCGCAAGCAACGTCGCCTCCGTCCCGGAGGCCGTGAACTTCACCCGCTCGCAGGAGGGCTTCAGTTCGCGGATCCGCTCCGCCCACTCCAGTTCCAGGTCGTGCCCGGCACCGTAGTGCGTACCGCGCCGGATCTGCGCCTGGACGGCTTCGACGATGTGCGGGTGCGCGTGACCGAGCAGCAGCGCCCCGTGCCCCATCGTGTAGTCGATGAGTTCGTTGCCGTCGACGTCCCACTTGCGCGAACCGCTCGCCCGCTCGACGTAGAGCGGGAACGGCTTCTGGTAGCGCACGTCGTGGGTCACTCCACTCGGGAAGTCGCGCAGGGCGCGCTCGTAGCGGGCCTGGGAAGTCGGGTGCTTGACTCGGTACTCTTCCTCGATCGTCAGCGTTCGCTGGGCCATCGCCGGTTCCTCCTGTACAGTCCGTCCCCCGCAGGCGATTATCGGTCACGGAGGGAGAAGCGTCCAAACGGGAGGAGAGGTCCGGATGCGGCTCGTCGACCTTCCGCGGTTCCCGCTGGCGACGCTCCCGACGCCGCTCGACGAGGCCCCACGCTTGGGTGCGGAACTCGGCGGGATCCGCGTCCTCGTCAAACGCGACGATCTGACGGGGCTGGCTCTCGGGGGCAACAAGACGCGGAAGCTCGAGTATCTCCTCGGCGACGCGTTGCAGCGCGGCGCGACGACCGTCCTGACCGAGGGGCCCGTCCAGTCGAACCACTGTCGGCAGACGGCCGCGGCGGCGGCCCGCGCTGGCTTGCGCTGTGTCCTCGTGTTGAGCGGGAGCGAACTCGCTCCCCCGGTGCAGGGGAACCTGCTCCTCGACTACTTGTTCGGTGCGACCGTGCAGGTCGTCCGCACGCGCGAGGAACGGGCGGCGCTGCTCGCAGCCGAGGCCCGGGCGTGCGCCGAGCGAGGCGAGCGTCCCTACGTGATCCCGACCGGCGGCTCGACGGCCGTCGGCGCGGCGGCGTACGTCCAGGCGACCCTCGAACTCGTCCAGCAGCTCGTCGCGCGGAACGCGCGCCCGACTGCGCTCTACGTCGCGACGTCGACGTCGGGCGGCACGCACGCTGGTCTCGTGCTCGGGGCCAGGCTCCTCGGCGACCCGTTCCGGGTGATCGGCGTCGCGGTCGAAGAGGATGGCGAGGCGATCCGGCGCCGCGTCGCGGCGCTCGCGAACGAGACGGCGGCTGTGCTCGGGCTCGCTGTGCGCATCGAAGACCGCGAGGTGGTCGTGGACGACCGCTGGGTAGGACCTGGGTACGGCAGCGCCGACGAGCGGACCGTCGAAGCGATGGTGCTCGCGGCGAGGACGGAGGGACTCGTTCTCGACCCGGTGTACACTGGCAAGGCGATGGCGGCACTCATCGGCGACGCGCGTACCGGGGCATTCCAGCCGGGCGAAACGGTCGTCTTTTGGCATACCGGCGGCGCGCCTGCCGTGTTCGCGCACGCGGAGCGACTCGCGCCGGCCTTTCGTGGCGAGAGACCAGTGGAACGGTGAGCGAGCATCAGTACGCCGACGTCGTGCTCGAGCTGGAGGCGAGCGAGCGGTACCCGGTGTTGACCTACCGTGTCCCGCCGTCGCTCGTCGGGCACGTCCACGCCTATCGCGCAGTGTGGGTACCGTTGCGGGACGAGGTCCGGCTCGGCATCGTGGTTCGGCTGCACGGGGAGGCACCTGCTTTCGCGGTCCGCTCGCTGCTCGGGCTCGTCGAGCCGTCGTTCGCCTTGACGCCGATCCAATGGGAGCTCGCCGAGTGGCTCGTCCGCGAGACGCTCTGCACGCTCTGGGAGGCGGTGGCGCTCTTCCTGCCGCCGCGCCTCGCCCAGCGCGTCGAGTATCTCCTGCGGCCGACCGGAAGCGGCGTTCCCGAGCGGCTCTCGCCGCTGCAGCGGCGCCTCCTGCAACTGCTGGAGGAACGCGGACCGCTGACGCTCGAACAGGCGCGCCGGGCGCTGGGACGGTCGCTCACGACGGTCGTGGATCGGGCGCTCGCGGCTGGGGCGATCGAGCGCGTTCCGGTCGTCCGTCCGGTGCGCCGGGTCGCCCAGGAGCAGTTCCTGAGGGTTCGTCTCGACGTTTCCCCGCCGGACGGCGCCGCGCGGGCAGCGTACGGGACGCTCGTGCGCTGGGCGCGGGAACACCAGGGCGCGTTATTCCCGCGCCGGCTCGCGCGCCGCTTGGGGATCGATGGACGCACGGTGCAGGCCTTGCTCGCAGCCGGTGCCCTGGAACTCGTCGAGCTCCCGCGGGGTGCGCTCGCGCTCCTGCCGGAGATGGTCGACCGTCCTCCGGTGCTCACGGCCGAGCAGCAGCGGGCATGGGAGACGGTCCGCGCGGCGTTCGACGAGTCGGCACCGCGACCGATTCTGGTGTACGGCGTGACCGGGAGCGGCAAGACGGAGCTCTACCTGCGCGCGCTCGGCGAGTGTCTGCGTCGGGGCCGGCAGGCGATCGTCCTCGTGCCGGAGATCGCGCTGGCGACGCAGATCGTCCAACGGATCGCGGCCCGGTTTCCCGGGCGGACCGTGTTGCTCCACAGCGGGCTGCCGGAGAGCGAGCGGGCAGCCAGCTGGGAGGCGATCGCGGAGGGACGTGCCGATATCGTGGTGGGCCCTCGTTCGGCCTTGTTCGCCCCGCTGCGCGACATCGGCTTGATCGTGATTGACGAGGAGCACGATGCGACCTACAAGCAGCAGGAGCCGGCGCCGCGCTACCATGCGCGGGCCGTCGCCCTCCGGCTCGCGGAACTTTCCCGTGCCGTTTTCCTCATGGGCAGTGCGACGCCGGACGTCGTCACGGCCTACCGTGCGGCCACCGGTGCGTACCGCGTCGTGCGCCTCCAGGAACGGGTCGGGCCGGCCGTGGTCGGCGACCGCGGCGACCTCGAGCGGGTATCGCTCGGGCTCCCGCAGGTCGAGGTCGTGGACATGCGGCTGGAGCACCAGCTCGGGAATCCAGGTCTGTTCAGTCGTGCGTTGGTCGAGGCGATCGAGCGCGCGCTCCGGGCGGGTGAGCAAGCGCTCCTCCTCATCAACCGGCGTGGGCTGGCGACGCTCGTGCAGTGTCGTGCCTGCGGGCACGTCGAGCGTTGTCCTTTGTGCGACGTGCCGCTGGTCTTCCATGCGGACCGACTGCAACTGATCTGCCACCGCTGCGACCTCCGCCGGCTGCCCAGTCCGAGCTGTCCGGCCTGCGGGAAACCGGCGCTGAGCTATTACGGTGCCGGTACCCAGCGCGTCGAGCGAGAGGTCCGGCTCCGCTTTCCGACAGCACGCGTCCTGCGGTGGGATCAGGACGTGGTGCGGCAAGGAGGAGACCCGCGCCGGCTGTTCCAGGCCGTGGTGCGACGCGAGGTCGACGTGGTCGTCGGCACGCAGATGGTGGCGAAGGGGTTCGATTTCCCGGCGGTGATGGTCGTCGGTATCGTGCACGCCGACAGCGGCATCTACCTTCCGGATTACCGTGCGGCCGAGCGGACGTTCCAGCTCCTGACGCAAGTAGCCGGGCGGGCCGGGCGGCACCTCCCCGGTGGTCGAGTGGTGATCCAGACCTACACGCCGGAGCACTACGCCATTCGGGCAGCGAGCCGGCAGGACTACGAACGCTTCTATGAGGAGGAGCTCGCCTTTCGAGAGCGGCACGGCTATCCGCCGTTCCGCCGCCTCGTGCGCCTGCTCGCCCGGCACCGTGACGAGGTCGGGGGGCGTCTGGTGGCCGAGGAGATGGCCGAGCGCCTGCGAGAGCGCGCGCGGGAACTCGGCGCGCGCGATTGCGAGGTGCTGGGGCCGACCCCGGCGTTCGTGAGTCGACTCCGCGGTTACTACCAGTGGCAGCTGCTGGTCCGCGGTGCCGATGGGCCGCGCGTCGTCGCCGAGGTGCCGCTGCACGGCGGTTGGATCGTCGACGTCGATCCGGTGAGTTTGCTGTGACCGGCTATACTTGAGAGGAACGCGAGCGCGAGGGTTGCGGGAGCATGGCAGTACGGACGATCATCACCGAGGGGGATCCACGACTCCGGCAGAAGGCGCTGCGCATCCGTGCCGTCGACGACGAGGTACGGCGGTTGGCGCGTGACCTGTGGGACACCGTCCGAGCGGCGAGCGGACTCGGTCTGGCTGCGCCGCAGATCGGCGTGCTGCGTCGGATCATCGTCGTCTCGATCCCGCCCGATTACGTGGAAGAGGGCGATCCGGGCGTCGAGCTCACGCTGATCAACCCCGAGATCGTGCGAGCGAGCGGTCGCCAGGTCGGCCTCGAGGGGTGCCTGAGCATCCCAGGTTGGTACGGTGAAGTTCCGCGCTTCATGCACGTCACGGTCAAGGCGCTCGACCTCGACGGACGCGAGGTGCGCGTGAAGGGGAGCGGCCTCCTGGCTCGCGTCCTCCAGCACGAGATCGACCATCTCGACGGGATTCTCTTCGTCGATCGCATCGCGGATCGCTCGACGCTCCGGTACATTCCGGACGAAGAAGAGGAGCCGGCAGCCCAGGCGGCCTCCTGAGCGTCAGAGGACGATCTCGGCCTGGTGCACGCGGCTCTGCTCGGCGAGGAGAATGGCGTCGATCGTGGCCAGCGTCTGATCCAACCGGTCCGTCTCGTTGAAGACGACGTAGTCGAACTCGTAGACACGGGCGAGTTCGCGCGATGCGGTCGCGATCCGCTCCATGAGCGTCGCTGGGTCGTCCGTCTTGCGGCTTCGCAGGCGCTGCATGAGTTCGGCCATCGACGGGGGCGCGAGGAAGATCAAGATCGCTTGCGGAACCAATCGGCGGATCGAGGACGCGCCTTGCACGTCGACTTTGACCACGACCGTCTTGCCGCTGCGCAGCGCCCGCCGGACACGTTCCTTGGGAACACCGTACAGGTGCCCGTAGACTTCGGCCCACTCGAGGAACTCCCCGCGCTCGCGGGTCGCCAAGAACTCCTCGCGCGACATGAAGAGGTAATGGACGCCGTCGATTTCGCCGGGACGACGCGGGCGCGTCGTGGCGGTGACCGCGAAGTAGAACTCCGGATGCGCCTGGCGCATCCGCTCGATCACGGTGTCCTTGCCGACACCGGAAGGGCCGGAGATGACGATCAGCTTCGGGCGGACACGCTGCCGGAGTTCCTCGAGGAGTTCGTCGGCCTGCGTATTCAACCCGAGATCGTCCGTCACCGGCGCCGACCTCCCGCTCCGTTCGCCGCTCCCGCCCTGCCGTGGCGATCCCGCCACCCAGGCTCATTGTGCCATAGTTCGCACGGTTCGATCGCAGGGAACCCGGAGGTCCCGTGGTGTTCGACGTCTTGACGATCGCAGCGTTGACCGATGAATGCCGGCGCACCTTCTCGGGCGGTCGCGTGCAGAAGGTCGTGCAGACCGAGCCGCTCGCCGTCGCGCTCGAGATCTATGCCGGACAGCGGTGGGGACTCGTGATCGACGTCAGCCCGCAGCAGCCGAAACTTTCCCTCTCCCGGTCGTTGCCGGCCGGCGATCCCGATCAGGTGACCCCCTTCCTGTTGCTCCTACGGAAATACGTCCGCGGCGCACGTCTGGTCGGCGTCGAACAGGTACCGCTCGAGCGGATCGTTCGCTTCCGCTTCGCGAGCCGGCTCGTCGATGAGCGTCGCGAGGAGCACCGGCTGGTGGAGACGGAACTCATCGTCGAGCTCATGGGGCGGCACAGCAACGCGATCCTGGTCGCGGCGGACGGCCGGATCCTGGACGCGCTCAAGCGCGTCCCCCCGACGATGAGCGCGGTACGCCCGGTGTTGCCGGGTCGGCCGTACCAACCACCGCCACCGCAGCTCAAGCGCGATCCCCGCCAGCTCACGCCGAGGTCGATCGCTTCGCTGCTGCTGGAGGTGCGACCCGACAGCGAGCTCGCGGCGGTGCTCGTCCAACATCTCGCCGGTTTCAGTCCTCAGATGGCGCGGGAGGCGCTCTTCCGGGCAGCCGGTACCGCCGGGATCACGGTCGCCGAGGCACGGGGAAGTCAGGACTTCCCGGAACGGCTGGCCGCCGCGATCGCCGGTGTCCTCGCGCCGTTGGAGACCGGCGCGTTCGAGCCGACCGTGTACCGGAGCGACGGCGTGCCGGTAGCTTTCGCGGCGATCCGTCTGCACTACTTGCAGGGGTTCGAGGTCGAACGGTTCGCGACGATATCGGAAGCGATCGAACGCTTCTCGACCGACCGACCGGAGCCGATCGAGCCGACAGCCGATCGCTACGCGCACCGTCGGCAACGGCTCCTGGAGGCGATCGCGCGCGAGCGTGCCCGGGTCGAGGCCCGGCTCCACGCGTTGGAGCAGGAAGCGCAGCGGGCTCGGGAAGCGGAGCGCTGGCGCCGGATGGGGGAGGCGATCCTGACGGCGATCGGGGAGATCGAACCGGGCCAGCGCGAGCTCGTCTTCGAGGAGTTGCGGATCCCGCTCGACCCGGAGCGCACGCCGGTCGAGAACGCGCAGGAGTACTTCGAGCGCTACCGGAAGGCGAAGGCCGCGCTCGAGCACGTGCCGGCACGTGCGGAGGCGACCCGACTCGAACTCGAGTACCTGCAGCAGCTGGAAGCGTTGACGGCGGTCGCGGACTCGGCGGAAACGCTGGAGGCACTGCGGCAGGAACTCGGGTTGCTCGAGGGGAGCGGGGGCGCGACTGCGCCCCGGCAGCGCGCAGGCCAACGCAAGCTGCGGGCCTGGCGCACGGAGCGTGGCGACCGCATCGTCGTCGGACGCAACGCGCGCGAGAACGACTGGGTCACCTTCTCGGTGGCCAAGCCGGACGACGTGTGGCTCCACGCTCGCGGGCTGGCGGGTGCGCACGTGATCCTGCAGTGGGCCGGCCCCGAGGATCCTCGAATCCTCGAGAAAGCTGCGTCGATCGCCGCCTGGTACAGCGAGGGGCGCGAGAGCACGCGGGTGGCGGTCGATGTCACGCGGAGGCGGGACGTCCGACGGATTCCCAGTGCGGCACCGGGTCTCGTGCGCTACCGCAACGAGCGGACGCTCCACGTCCGTCCGCTCCCGCCGGACGAACTCGGCCTCGTCGAGGCGTGAATCTCAGACCGGCTTGGCGAAGCGGGCGAGCAGGACACCGAGTTCGTACAGCGCGTACATCGGCGCAGCGACGAGGAACATGTTGAAGGGGTCGGGCGTCGGCGTGATGATGGCGGCAGCGACGGCGATGATGAGGATGGCGAATTTCCGGAGCGACGCGAGGCGCTTGGCGGAGACGATCCCGAGTTTCGCCAGAATGAAGATGACGACCGGGAGCTCGAAGACGACGCCGACCCACAGCAGGAGCGTCATGTAGAAGGAGATGACTTCCTCGGCGCGGAACTGGGCTTCGAACACGCTCGCGCCGAAGTGCGAGAGGAAGGAGAGCGCGCGCGGCACGATGACGAAGAACGCAAAGAGCACGCCGGAGACGAACATGAAGGAGACGAAGGGGAGCGCGCGGAACAGATAGCGGCGCTCCTTGCGGGTCAGGCCAGGGGCGAGGAAGCGGATCAGCTCGTAAACGATGACCGGCATGGCGAAACCGACACCGAGGTAGAGCGCGACCTTCGTGTAGGTGATGAACGACTCGGTCGGTGTGATCGAGTAGAGCCGTTCGATCCCCGACATGCGGATGATGAGCCGCATGGTCGGAAAGGCGAGGGCGAGGCCGATGACGAACCCGACGGCGACTGCGAGGAGCGAGACGATCAAGCGCTGCCGGAGCTCCTCGAGGTGCTCCTGGAGGGTCATTTCCTTGTAGAACTCCTCCGGTTCGGGCTCCGGCTCGTTCGGTTGCGGAGCGGATTGCCCGCGGACTCGATCGAGAAGGCTGACCATGTTTCCCTCGCTGCTCGCTGATGCGCTCCTTGTCGCCGACAAGCGTAACAAACGGGCGCGGAGACGACGAGTCTCGCGCCCGCTCGCCGTGCCTCCTCGGCCTCAGGAGGTCACTTCTTGTTGAGGTGCTCTTCGATGAAGTTGATGGCGTCGCGCACGGTGACGATGTTGGCCGCTTCCTCGTCCGAGATCTCGATGCCGAACTCCTCCTCGAGCTGCATGATCAGCTCGACGAGATCGAGCGAATCGGCGTTGAGATCCTTGACGAACTCGGCGTCCAGCGTCACCTCGCTCGGATCCACTCCCAGCTGCTCGGCGACGACAGCCTGTACCCGCTCGAGAATCGAGGAAGACACGCGAACCACCTCCCCAGCGTCCGAACTGCACCCCGAGGGCACCGCCAACTTTCTCCGGTAGTATGACTGAGACCGTCGCCTTCTGCAAGCAGGGTTCCCTGGACGTCCGCGCGCACCAGGTCGCTCGTGCCGGAAGCGACCGGCGCAGCGGGTATCGTGGCCTCCTCAGCTGCCCGAGGAGGCCAGGTTGGCTGCGATCGTTCCGAGGACGCCGTTGACGAACCGGCCGGAGCTCTCTCCGCCGTACTGCTTGGCGATCTCGACCGCCTCGTTGATCGCTGCCTTGAGGGGGACGTCCGGCTCGTGCAGGAGTTCGTAGATCGCGATGCGGAGGATGTTGCGGTCGACCAGCGGGAGTTGCTCGACCGGAAAAGCCGGCGCTGCCTCGCCGATCAACCGGTCGATCCGCGCGCGATCGGCCCACACGCCGGTCACGAGGCGTTCCGCATAGCGACGGACCGGTTGCGGGATCTGGGCAGCGGAGCGGTACCGCTCCAGCACCTCCTCGACGGGGTGTCCGGCGACGTCGACTTCGTAGAGGATCTGGAGCGCCAGGATCCGTGCCTGGCGACGCGTTCGACTGAGCGTCATCGTCCGTTCCCCCCGGCCCCCGTGCCCCTCGCCGGTCGCTCGGTCGCTCGGTGCATTGGTGAGCGAGGCGATCGGAGACATCCGCGCATCCTCCCGGCACGAGGAGCCGTCTACGACGAGCGAGCTCCTTCGGAGACTCGCACCTCGATTGTACCCCCTGGTCACGAACGGGTACCGGACAGGTATTCGGCCAAGAAGGTCGTGCTGTGCCGCGCGGCGCGGAAGTCGGGGTGTTGGAGGAGTTCGCGGAGCAGCGGGATGGGAGTCGGGACGCCGCGGACGATCGTCTCGCGGAGCGCGCGATCGAGCCGCTCGATCGCTTGCGCCCGGTCGATTCCCCAGGCGATCACCTTGCCGAGCAAGGAATCGTAGTGCGGCGGCACGACGTAGCCGCTGAACGCGTGCGAGTCGACGCGGATGCCAGGGCCGCCCGGCCAGATCAGTTCCTCGATCTTCCCGGCCCGCGGTGCGAAGTCCCGTTCGGGATCTTCCGCCGTGATGCGGACTTCGATGGCATGGCCGCGTGGCACGAGGTCCTGCTCGCGCAGACGGAGCGGTTCGCCAGCGGCGATCGCCAGTTGCCATTGCACGAGATCGAGCCCGGTCACGACCTCGGTGACGGGATGCTCGACCTGGATGCGGGCGTTCGCCTCGGTGAAGTAGAAATTGCCGTCTCGGTCGAGCAGGAACTCGAAGGTTCCGGCCCCGACGTAGCCGACGGCGCGGGCACCGCGGACCGCCGCCTCGTGCAACGCACGGCGCACCGTGGCCGGGAGTTCCGGCGCGGGTGCCTCTTCGATCAGCTTCTGGTAGCGTCGCTGGATCGAGCAGTCGCGCTCGCCGATCGCGTAGACGTTCCCGTGCTGGTCGGCGAGGACCTGCACCTCGATGTGACGTGGTCGTTCGAGGTACCGCTCGAGATAGACCGAGGGGTCGCCGAAGGCGGCGAGCGCTTCCTGCTGCGCGACCTGCAGGGCGGTAGCGAGTTCCCGCTCCTCGCGGACGATGCGCATGCCGCGACCGCCGCCGCCGGCCGCCGCCTTGACGAGGATCGGGTAGCCGAGCCGCCGGGCGATGCGACGTGCCTCGGCCACGTCCTGCACCGGCTCCTCGCTCCCCGGCACGATGGAGAGTCCAGCTCGTCGCATGAGTTTGCGGGCTTCCGCTTTGTCCCCGAGCGCGCGGAGGGTCTCGGGCTTCGGACCGATGAAGGTGATCCCGCACTCTTCGCAGATTTCCGCGAGGAGCGCGTTTTCGGCGAGGAAACCGTAGCCGGGATGCAGCGCGTCGCAGCCGGTCACCACCGCCGCGCTGATGATGGCCGGGATATGGTTGTAGCTCCGGTCGGCTGGTGCAGGCCCGATGCAGATCGCCTGGTCGGCGAGACGTACCGGCAGTGAGTCCCGGTCGGCTTCCGAGTAGGCCACGACGGCCGGGATACCGAGTTCACGGCAAGCGCGCAGGACACGCAGCGCGATTTCACCGCGGTTGGCGATGAGGACCTTGCGGATCATCGGCGCTCACGATGCCATGAAGAGGCCACCGTCGACGGCCAGCACGACACCGGTGATGTACCGGGCGCCGGGAGAGACGAGGAAGGCGATCGCCTCGGCGACGTCCTCCGGCGTGCCGTAGTAGCCGACCGGGATCTGCTCGAGGATCCGCCGCTGGAGCTCGGCCGGCAGAACCTCGGTCAAGCGTGTCTGGATGAAACCGGGGGCGACTACGTTCGCCGTGATGCCCCGACTGGCGACCTCCCGGGCGAGCGCCTTGGTGAACCCGATGATGCCGGCCTTGGCTGCCGCGTAGTTGGCCTGCCCGACGTTCCCGACGAGGCCGACGACGGAAGAGACGTTGACGATCCGTCCATAGCGTTGGCGGATCATCGGTCGGAGCGCGGCCCGACAGCAGTAGAACACGCTGGTGAGATTCGTTTCCAGGACGGCACGCCAGTCTTCGTCGCGCATGCGGAGGAGGAGCGTATCGCGAGTGATGCCGGCGTTGTTGACGAGCGCGTCCAGCCGCCCGAACCGATCGACGGCCGCTTCGACCATCGCGCCGACCTGCTCCGGGTCGGTCACGTCCGCCTGGAACGCCATCGCCGTTCCGCCCTGCGCGAGAATCTCGCGGACGAGTTCCTGCGCGCGTTCCTCGTCGCCGCGGTAGTTCACGACGACCTTGAAACCGTCGCGCGCCAGCCGCAGTGCCGTCGCGCGGCCGATGCCGCGGACCGCGCCGGTCACGATGGCTGCACCCCGTTCGCTCGTCGCCTCCATGGATCCTCCCTCATCCTCTCGGTTCGGACGCTGGCGCCGGTTGCTCGTGCAGGAGCTGCTCGGCCGTCCGGACGATCGCGTCCGGCGCGATCCGCCGGACGAGTCCACTCAGCACCTGACCCGGGCCGATCTCCCAGAAGCTGGTCACGCCGAGTTCGATCGCTCGGTGCACGACGTCGACCCAGCGGACCGGTGCCGCGATCTGCGCGACCAGCTCGCGGCGCAGGTCCTCCGGATCGCTGAGGAGGCGCGCATCGGAACAGGCGATGAGCGGTGCCCGTGGGGGACGGATCGGCACTTTCGCCAGGTCACGGGCGAGTTCCTCGGCGACCGGCCGCATGAGCGAGGAATGGAAAGCGGCGTTGACGGGGAGCCGGACGACTCGCCGGGCTCCGTGGGCGCGGGCGAGCGCCGCGGCCCGTTCGAGGGCCTCCTCGCGGCCGCTCAGCGTACTCTGGTTCGGCGCGTTCTCGTTGGCCAATTCCGCACCCGTTTCGGCAGCGATCGCCGCGAGGGTCTCGCGATCGAGCCCGATCACTGCCAGCATGCCACCGAGCCCGTAACGCTCCATGAGTTCGCCGCGGCGACGCACCAGACGGATGCCGTCGGCGAGCGCGAGGCTGCCGACCGCGACGAGCGCCGTGTACTCGCCGAGCGAATGGCCGGCGACGACGGCCGGAGCAGGGAGGATGCCGCGGGCTTCCAGCACGCGGAGGTAGGCGATGCTGGTGGCGAGCAGCGCCGGTTGCTGGTTGCGCGTCGCGGCGAGCTCGTCATCCGGCCCCTCGAAGACAATGCGCGAGAGCGCGAAGCCGAGGACCGCATCGGCTTCTTCGAAGACGGCACGGGCGAGCGGCTCGCGTTCGGCGAGCTCCTTCCCCATACCGACCGCTTGGGATCCCTGTCCGGGAAAGATCCATGCGTGCTGCACGCTTCAGCCTCCGCGACGGACACCCGACGCTCCCCAACGCACGACGCTCGCGGCCCAGGCGAGGCCGGCGCCGAAGGCGACGAGCACGATGTTCATGCCGGGACGAAGCACGCCCTGTTCGGCGGCCTCGGCGATACCGAGCGGGATCGACGCTGCCGAGGTGTTCCCGTACCGATCGAGATTGACCCAGACCTTCTCCCACGGCAGCCCGAGCCGCTTAACCGCCGCATCGATGATGCGCAGGTTCGCCTGGTGCGGGATCAGGAGGTCGATCTGGTCGAGCGTCAAGCCGGCACGCTCGATCGCCTCGAGCGCGGCTTCACCGATGATCCGCACCGAGAACCGGAACACCTCGCGACCGTCCATGCGCATGAAGGGTCGCTTGGGCGGAAGCGTGCCGTTCGCCAGCAGGAGCTCGGGAAAACCCTCCAGGTAGAGCGACATCGCGCCGCTGCCGTCCGAGCCGTGGACGGTGGAAAGGACCCCCTCGTCGCCCTCGCTCGCCTCGAGCACGACCGCGCCAGCGCCGTCGCCGAACAGCACGCAGGTACTGCGGTCGGTGAAGTCGAGCCAGCGCGTCAGCGCGTCGACGCCGACGACGAGGACGGCCCGCGCCATGCCCGCCATGATGTACTGCGCTCCGACGCTGAGGGCGTAGACGAAGCCGGAGCAGGCGGCGACGAGATCGAACGCACCGGCGCGCCGAGCGCCGATCGCCGCCTGGAGGAGCGAGGCGGTCGCCGGCATGAGATAGTCCGGTGTCGTCGTGGCGACGATCACCATGTCGAGCGCGTCGGGATCCAGCGCGGCGGTCGCGAGCGCGCGCCGCGAGGCCTCGGTCGCCATACGGAGCGTCGTCTCGTCGGGGCCAGCGATCCGCCGCTCGCGGATGCCGGTTCGCGTGACGATCCACTCGTCGGAGGTCGCGACCATCCGCTCGAGATCGGCGTTCGTCAGGACGCGAGTCGGGACGTACGCCCCCCAGCCCGTGATCGCGGCACGCTGCGCCATCGCGACGCCCCTCGCCCGTCGGCTACCGTCATGCCTCCGGCCGGCGCTGTCGCTTCTGCCGGTTCACGTCGATGACCAGGCGACCGCGGTAGTGCCCGCAGTGCGGGCAGACGTAATGAGTCCGGTGCTTCTGTCCGCAGGTCGGACAGGTCGTCAACGGCGGAACGTCGATGTACTGATGCGCGGCGCGGAACCCTTGCCGGCGCTTGCTCACTTTGTGCTTCGGAACTGCGCCCATTCTCGTCGATCCTTTCGTCCGTTCGTCAGCAGCTCGAACGTACCCTCGCCTCGCTCTGGAGGCTGACCATGCTGATGGAAAGTTGTCGCACAGTCACGCTCGTTCGTCAAGGAGCGCCTGGAGGGCAGCCAGGCGGGCGTCGACGACTTCTTCCTCCGGTTTCCACAGCGACTCCGGTCCCGGGCAGCTGGGGCCACAGACCGGATAGGTCGGCAGGGCGAGGATCGCGTACTGGCGGAGCAGCTCGTGGAGGTCGAGGTGGTGGTTCTTGTCGATCGTGAAGATCTCCTCGTCCTCCGGTTCCGGCAAGGGAAGGCCGGTCAGGACATCGACGGTCGGCCAGTATTCGGCTTCGAACGTCTCGCTGTAGCGGCTGTCGAACTCGGCCAGGCAGCGGACGCAGGTGAGGTGCGCGCTGACGCGGAGTTCGCCGGTCGCCAGGATGCCGTTCGACGTGCGGAGGAGCCGGACGGAGGCATCCACGTCGCTGCCCTCGAGGTCGCTGTCGAGAGCGAGGCGATCGAGGTGGACCGTGAAGTAGCGCTCGGTGCCGACGGGGGCCTTGAGGAGCTGGGCGACGTTGATGATCGTATCGTTCTCGAGGTGCCTGACACGCATGGGATTGTCCTCCGGTTGCGCCCTCGGGGACGCGCAACTGTTCAAGTGTAACCGGTGGCGGGGTATCCGGCAATTCGCCCTATCGTCGCGCGGTTCCGGCGCGGTAGAATGCCCACGCGGGCTGGCTGCGGTCTGGGGAGCAGAAGGATGCGCGAGAATCGGGTCAAGCGGCGGCTCCAGGCGGGCGAAGCGGTCATCGGGTGCTTCATCCCGTACCCATCTCCCGAGTTGGCGGAGATCTGCGGCCATCTCGGTTTCGACTTCGTCCTGGTCGACGCCGAGCATGGCCGCATCACCGAGGAATCAGCGTACCACATGGTTCTGGCGGCCGAGGTGGCCGGGACCGTGCCGTTGGTGCGGGTACCCTTCGGTCACCGGCAGGTGATCCTGCGCTACCTCGATCTCGGGGCAGCCGGCGTGATGGTGCCGCAGGTCAACACGCCGGAGGAGGCGCGTGACGTCGCGGAGGCGTGCCGGTATCACCCGAGCGGACGGCGAGGCGTCGCCGGCGTACGGGCGGCGGCCTTCGGGCTCGCCCAACCGCTCTCCGAGTACGTGCGCCAGGCGAACCAGGAAACCCTGGTGATCGTCCAGATCGAGAACATCGGTGCTGTCGAGCGACTCGAGGAGTATCTGGCGATACCGGGCATCGACGTGCTGTTCGTCGGACCGAACGACCTCGCGCAGTCGATGGGGTATCCGGGGCAGCCGTTGCATCCCGAGGTCCAGCGCGTCATCGACGAGATCGTGCGGCGAGTCGATGGTCGGGTGCCGCTCGGCACGACCGCAGCGACTCCCGAACTCGTCCGGCAGCAGCTGGGACGGGGATTCCGGATGCTCGCGGCCAACACCACCGCGCTCTTGGCTGCCGGCGCGCGGGCGCTTCTCGCGGCCGCTGGCAGCGCGGTACAGTAAGCCCGGTGAGCGACCGTAAGGAGGGCGGAGCGATGGCAGGTACCGAACTGTTTCCGATCGCGTTTTTCGAAGGCCGTTTCGTGCCGATCGGAGAGGCGAAAGTCAGCATCGCGACGCACGCGCTCCAGTACGGGACCGGTGTCTTCGCCGGTATCCGCGGCTACCTCGATCGGGACGGCCAGACGATCAACATCTTCCGCTTGCCGGACCACATGCGGCGCCTGCTGCAGTCGGCGCGGCTGCTGCGCGCGGAGCTCCCCTACGATGCCGAGCAGCTCGGGGAACTGATCGTCGAGCTCGTGCGGCAGAACGCTCCGCGCACCGATGTCTACATCCGGCCGTTCGTCTACAAGGCCGACCTGGAGATCGGTCCCAAGCTCAAGGGAGTGCGGGACGAGCTCGCCATCTACATGCTGCCGATGCAGGAATACCTGCCGATCACGCACCCGATCCGGCTGATGACGAGCTCCTGGATGCGGACGGTCGACGTCGTCATCCCCAGCCGCGCGAAGGTCTGCGGCGCGTACGTCAACTCGGCGTTCGCCAAAGACCAGGCGATGGAGTGCGGCTTCGACGACGCGATCATGCTCAACCATCACGGCAAGGTGGCCGAGGGGAGCGCGGCGAACCTGTTCATCGTGCGCAACGGGACGCTGATCACGACACCGGTGACCGCGGACATCCTCGAGGGGATCACTCGCCGGACGATCCTCGAGTTCGCCCACGATCTGGGGATCCCGGTGGAGGTCCGTGAGATCGACCGCAGCGAACTCTACATCTGCGACGAGGCGTTCCTCTGCGGGACCGGGGTCCAGATCTCGCCGATCGGGAACATCGACGGCCGGACGATCGGCACGGGCCAGATCGGACCGATCACCGCGCGCTTGCAGCAGCTGTACCTCTCGGTCGTGCGCGGGGACGAGACGCCGTATCGGCACTACCTGACGCGCGTGCCGGTAGCGCGCGAGGCGGAGGCCCGCTGAGCGGCATGGTACCCTTGGCCGGCTGGTCGGGGGGCCGAGCTCCGGTCTGCGGGAGGTCATGAGGCGAGGGGTGCGACGGGGTTCGCTGGTCTTCCTCATCGTCGGCATGCTCGTGCTCTCGCTCGCCTGCCGGCGTACGCCCTCGGCGGGAAGCGAGACACCGGCGTACGTCGCTCCGACCGCTGGAGCGACGGTGGCTGTTCCGGCACCGGTCGCGTCCGACGCTCCGGGAACGAGCGCGACGCCGGCTCCGGTCGCGGTCCAACGCACGGCGACGCCGCTCGCCGGGCCGGGGACGAGCCGAGGGATCGTCGAGGCCGGTTTCGAGGAACCGCGGACGTTGAACCCGCTCTTCGTCGCCGATCCGCTCTCCGAGGCGCTCAGCCGTTTGCTGTTCGACGGCCTGGTCGCGCTGGATCCGGCGACCGGTCAACCGGTGCCGGCGCTGGCCGAATCCTGGGAGGTCAGCGCCGACGGCACGGTCTACACGTTCCACCTGCGGCAAGGGGTCCGCTGGCACGATGGCCAGCCGTTCTCGGCGATCGACGTGGTGTTCACCTACCAGCGTCTCCTCGATCCCGACGTGCGCTCTCCGCGCTACTCGCGTCTCGCCGAGCGCGTCAAATCGGTCGAACTCGTCGACAGCGACACGGTGCGGATCACGCTGATCCGTCCCGATGCGTCCTTCTTGCCGACGCTGGGGACGATCGGCATCGTACCGGAGCACGTGCTGGGGACGGTCTTGCCGCAGCAGCTGGTGACCGATCCGTTCGGCCTCTCCTCGGCCGTGGGAACCGGCCCGTTCATGTTCGGGCAGTGGATGCGCGGCGTCTCGCTCACCCTGCGGACCAATCCCGACTACTACCGTGGGGCGCCCCGCGTGCCGCAGTACACCTATCGGGTGGTCAGTACGCTCGAGGAGTTGCAGCAGGGTCTGGCGGACGGGACGATCGACTGGGCGGTCGTCGATGCGGCGCAGGTCGGTCAGTTCGCGGTGCCGCGCGGGGTGGTGGTCGAGCGCTACCCGGGATACGAGCTCGTCCTCGTCGCCTTCCAGCTCGACCCGGCGAAGAGCAAGCTCTTCGCTGACCCGCGCGTGCGCCAGGCGCTGATGCTCGGAACCGACCGGGCGACGCTCGTCGACAAGGTGTGGGGAGATCGCGCGCGGGTGGCCGAAGGGCTCCAGCCGCCGGCATCCTGGGCGGCCGGCGAGCCGCCGGTCCGGTACGCCTACGATCCGGCCGAGGCCCAGCGGCTGCTCGAAGAGGCGGGATGGGTGCCGGGCGACGACGGGATCCGCGTGCGGGAGGGCCAGCGCTTGCAGTTCCGCTTGCTGGCGACGGGTACCGACTCGAGCCGCCGCGCGGTGGCTGAACTCCTCCAGCAACAGTGGCGTGCGATCGGCGTTGCTGTGGACCTGGAGCTCGCCTCGTGGGCGGAAGTCCGGCGCCGAGCGACGCAGGAACGAGACTTCGATGCGCTGCTGATCGGCGTCCTCTGGGACGTCGATCCCGACCAGAGTGCCGTTTGGTCGAGCGACTCGTTCTTCGACGGTTTGAACTTCGGACACTACCTGAACTCCGAGGTCGATCAGCAGTTGGTCGAGGCCGTCGCGACGACCGATCGCGCGCAGCGGACGGAGCGCTACCGTGCGATCGAGGAACAGGTCCTGCGTGATCTGCCGGTGCTGCCGATCGCGTTTCCCGACGTCGTGGTGGTGCGGTCGGAGCGGCTCCAGGTGCCGGTGCTGAACGCGCTCGTCGTCCGAACGCGGGTCGGGATCGAGCAGTGGAACCTGGAGCTGTCTCTTATACACATCTCCGAGCCCAC
>JANZZC010000136.1 GCA_026419575.1 Thermomicrobium sp.
GGGGGGCCGCTGGGGGGGGGGGAGGACCCCGCCGGTACGGGACGTTCGGCCCGTCCCCAGTTCCGACGGGGGACGACCGGCGCGCGGTCGGCAGGCTAGGCGCTCCAGTTGACGGTGGAGAACCGAAGCGTTAGACTGGGCCCGTAGCCGCTGCGAGCGGGATTCCGGCCTGTGGTCGACCAGAGGATATCGAGGAGGCGCGATGGAACCGCTGCTCGAGGTGCGCGATCTCCGCACGCAGTTCTTCACGCAGGACGGTGTAGTCAAGGCGGTCGACGGGGTGTCGTTCCACCTCATGCCCGGCGAGACGCTCGGGTTGGTGGGCGAGAGCGGGTGCGGCAAGAGCATCACTGCGCTCTCGATCATGCGGCTCATCCCGAGCCCGCCGGGCAAGATCGTCGGCGGCGAGATCCTCTTCGAGGGTGAAGACATCCTCAAGATGAGCGACGACGAGGTGCGCTCGATCCGCGGTCGCAAGATCGCGATGATCTTCCAGGATCCGATGACCTCGCTCAACCCGGTACTGACCATCAACCGGCAGATCAGCGAAGCGCTGGAACTGCACCTCGGGATGAGCAAGCAGCAGGCCCGGCAGCGGGCGATCGAGCTGCTCAAGATGGTCGGGATCCCGAACGCCGAGCAGCGGGTCGACCAGTATCCTCACCAGTTCTCGGGCGGCATGCGCCAGCGCGTGATGATCGCGATGGCGCTCTCCTGCAACCCGTCGCTCCTGATCGCCGACGAGCCGACGACGGCGCTCGACGTGACGATCCAAGCGCAGATCCTCGACCTCATCCGCAACCTGCAGCGGGAGCACAACACGGCGCTCATCCTGATCACGCACGACCTCGGGGTCGTGGCCGGAATGACCGACCGGATCCACGTGATGTACGCTGGGCACATTGTCGAGACGGCGCCGACTGAGGAGTTGTTCGAGAATCCGAAGCATCCGTACACGGTCGGCCTCTTGAACTCGATCCCCCGGCTGGATGCGCCGCGCAAGGAGCGGCTCAACCCGATCCGGGGGCTTCCGCCCGACCTCATCGACCTGCCGGACATGTGCCCCTTTGTGCCGCGCTGCGATTTCGCGCGCGAGAAGTGCAGCGAGAAGAACCCGCCGCTGTTCGACATCAATCCGGTGCACCGCTCGGCCTGCTGGTACTGGGAAGAGGTCTCGTTGGCCGGTCCACGGCGTCACGGAGAGGTGAGGGCTGACGATGGCGACTGAGGTACGGGAGTTTCCAGGGACGAGCGCGCCGAAAGAGCGGGAGGTACTGCTCGACGTCCGCAACCTCAAAATGTACTTCCCGCTGACGCGCGGCATCATCCTGCAGCGGCGCGTCGGTTGGATCAAGGCGGTCGACGATATTTCGTTCAAGGTGTACCGGGGCGAGACGCTCGGATTGGTGGGCGAGAGCGGGTGCGGCAAGAGCACGACCGGCCGGGCGATCCTGCAGCTCTACAAGCCGACCGAAGGACAGGTGTTGTTCAACGGGGTCGACCTGACCAAGCTGCCGCCGGGCGAGATGCGCAAGATGCGCCGGCACATGCAGATGATCTTCCAGGATCCTTATGCGTCGCTCAACCCCCGGATGACGGTCGGCAGCATCATCGCGGAGCCGATGCAGATCCACAACCTGGTGCCGAAGGAGCAGCGGAACCAGCGCGTGCAGGAGCTCCTGGAAGTCGTCGGACTCAACCCGTATTTCGCCAACCGCTATCCGCACGAGTTCTCCGGAGGGCAGCGCCAGCGCATCGGGATCGCGCGGGCGTTGGCTGCCAACCCCGAGTTCATCGTGGCGGACGAACCGGTCTCGGCGCTGGACGTCTCGATCCAAGCGCAGATCATCAACCTGCTCGAGGAGCTCCAGGAGAAGTTCAATCTCACCTACCTCTTCATCGCGCACGACCTGAGCGTCGTGCGGCACATTTCGGACCGCGTCGCGGTGATGTACCTCGGCAAGATCGTGGAGCTGGCGGACCGCAACGCGCTCTACGACGATCCGCTGCACCCGTACACCAAGGCGTTGCTGAGCGCGGTGCCGATCCCCGACCCGAAGATCGAGAAGAAGCGGGAACGGATCATCTTGACCGGTGACGTGCCGAGCCCGATCAACCCGCCGTCGGGTTGCCGTTTCCACACGCGCTGCCCGTACGCGATGGACGTCTGTTCCAAGGTGGAGCCGCGCTTCGTCGATCAGGGCGGTGGCCATTACGTGGCGTGCCACCTCTATCCCGGCTGCACGCCGTAACGTGCCGTGGTGGGACGACTCGATCCCGAAACGATCCTGGCGACGCTGATCGCGTTCGTGGTCGCGATCACGATCCACGAATTCGCCCATGCCTGGACGGCGCTCAAGCTGGGCGACGATACGGCGGCGCGCCTCGGCCGGGTGACGCTCAACCCGCTCGCGCATCTCGACCCGATCGGTTCGATCGGCCTCTTGCTGATCGTCTTCCTCGGTTTCGGGATCGGGTGGGGTCGACCGGTACCGGTCGACCCGAACCGGTTGCGTTGGGGACATCGCGGGATGGCGCTGACGGCGCTGGCCGGGCCGCTCTCCAACGTGCTGCTCGCCCTCCTGTTCGCGCTGCCGTACCGGCTCGGCTTCCCGGCCGCGCCGGACACGCTCGGCGTCGTCGTCCAGCGTCTCGTCCTGGTCAACCTGCTCCTCGCGGCGTTCAATCTGATCCCGATTCCGCCGCTCGACGGACTCAAGATCCTGCTTGGGATCCTGCCCGCCTTCTGGTACCCGGTGCTGGCGCCGCTCGAACGCTACGGTGTCGGTATCCTGCTCGTCCTCATCCTCTTCGGGAGTCTGGGCGGCAGTATCCTGAGCGCGATGTACTCGCCGGTCTACCGGCTACTCTTCCGTCTCGTCGTCGGCGAGGCACCAGTGTAGGGGGTTGCGGTTCGACCGATGGTCCCGTCGGCGCGTCTCCGCGACGTTCCGGTGACGGTCGGTTCCTTCTCCGGGCCGCTCGATCTCCTGTTGCGGTTGGTCGAGTCGCAGGAGCTCCCGATCACGACGGTGTCGCTGCGGGCGGTGACGGAGCAGTTCCTGGCCGCGCTCGAGCCGCTCGAGGCGGCACAACCCGAGCTGCTGGCTGACTTTCTCGTCGTGGCGAGCCGGCTCACGGCGCTCAAGGCGCGAGCGCTCGTGCCGCGTCCCGGCCCGGATGCGGTCGAGGCGGAGGATCCGCTGGTCGAAGAACTGGCGCGGTACCGCGCTTTCCGCGATGCCGCGCTCTGGCTGCGCGAGCGGGAGGCGCGCGGCTTCCGGCTCTGGACGCGACCGGTGCGGCCGCGGGCGCCGGGGCGAGTCGCTGCCGGGTCGGCCGAACAGCTCCGGCAGACTCTCGAGCGTTGGGCCCGGCGTTGCGGACCGCTCCCGCGGCCGCTGCGCCTGCGTCCGGTGGTCTCGCTCGCCGCCATGACGGAGCGTCTGCTGAGCCGACTGCGCGAGCGGGAGACGTTCCGTGCCCTGCTGGGCCAGCGACCGACGCGGAGCGAGGTGGCGGTCGGTTTCCTGGCGCTCCTCGTCCTGGCACGTCGGCGCGTCGTCGATCTGGAGCAGTCGGAGCGGTTCGGCGAGATCTGGGTGCGGCGCCGGGGCGACCATGTCGGATCGTGACCGCGTAGCGACGCTGGGAGCGCTCCTCTTCGCGGTCGGCGAGCCGGTGTCGTGCGAACGGCTCGCTGCGTTCCTCGCGCTCTCGGCCGAGGAGCTGGAGGCGGTGCTCGCTGCACTCGAGGAGCGTGCGGCCGGGCTCGGCCTCGTGCTCGTCCGGCACGAAGGGCGTGTCGGGCTGGCCAGCGCACCGGAGTTCGGGACGCTGATCGGTCGCTTCCTCGGGAACGCGGAGGAAACGCGGCTGTCGGCTGCCGCTTTGGAGACGCTGGCGATCGTCGCCTATCTGCAGCCGGTGACGCGTGCCGAGATCGATGCGGTGCGTGGGGTCGATTCCAGCGCGGCGCTCCAGACCTTGCTGGCCCACGGGCTCGTCGAACCGGCAGGCCGGAGGGCGAGCGCCGGTCACCCGGTCGAGTACCGTACGACGGCGCTCTTCCTGGAGCGGTTCGGACTCCCGGATCTCGCGGCTCTCCCGCCGTTGCCAGCGGAACTCCAGGCGCTCCTGGCAGCTCGGCGGGGATCGCCCTAACGCGCGCGGGCGCGGGCGAGCTTGCGCAGGCGGGCGACGGTTTCCTCGAGCACGTCGAGCGTTCGCTCGATCTCCTCCGGTGTGTTGTCCTTGCCGAGCGTCAGGCGAACGCTGCTCCGGGCCTGCTCGGGCGTGAGGCCGATCGCGAGCAGGACGTGACTCGGTTCGGTCGAACCGGTCGTGCAGGCCGAACCGGAGGAGGCGGCGATCCCATGGAGGTCGAGGTTGAGGAGCAACGTCTCGCCGTCGACGCCCTCGAAGGTCACGTTGACGTTGTTCGGGAGACGGAGCTCGCGATGCCCGTTCAGCCGGGCGCCCGGAATCCGGCCCAGGATGCCGTCGATCAGTCGGTCGCGCAGCGCACGGACGTGCGCGTTGCGCTCGTCGAGTTCTTCGTAGGCGAGTTCGAGCGCGCAGGCCATGCCGACGATGCCGGGAACGTTCTCCGTTCCGGCGCGGCGATTGCTCTCCTGTGCGCCGCCGTGTTGCTGCCAGAGGATCGGCGTCCCGCTCCGCACGTAGAGGAATCCGACGCCCTTCGGCCCGTAGAACTTGTGGGCGCTCACCGAGAGGAGATCGACCCCGAGCGTCTCGACGTCGAGTGGCAGCGTCCCGGCTGCCTGGACGGCATCGGTGTGGAAGGTGATGCCGCGCTCGCGGCAGAGGCGGGCGATCTCGCGGATCGGCTGGATCGTGCCGATCTCGTTGTTGGCGTACATCACCGACACGAGGATGGTGTCCGGACGGAGGACTTCCTCGATCGCCTCGGGATGCACGATGCCGTCGCGGTCCGGTCGGACGTAGGTGACCTCGAAGCCGAACCGCTCGAGATACTCGGCGCTGTGCAGCACCGCATGATGCTCGAAAGCGGTGGTGACGATGTGGCGGCCCTTGCCGTTCAAGAGGTGCCAGAGGGCGACCCCCTTGAGCGCGAGATTGTCGCTCTCGGTGCCGCCGCTCGTGAACACGAGTTCGCGGGCCTGGCAGTTGAGGAGCCGGGCGATGCGTGCCCGGGCCTGGTCGAGCGCTGCCCGCGCCTCACGCCCCAACGCGTAGATACTCGAGGGGTTCCCGTACGACCGGGTGAAGTACGGGAGCATCGCCTCGAGCACGCGGGGGTCGACCGGCGTGGTCGCGGCGTGGTCGAGATAGATCTCGGTGCGGTTCACCGGCACCTCCTGGAGACGAGCGCGTCGAGTCGCCCGAAGGGATCAGACCGGCTGCTCGGCGCGGGCGCGCGGAGCCTGCGCGATGAGATCGGCGAGCGTCGTCGAGTCGAGCACCTCGACGATGCTGTCGCGGAGCTTGAGCCAGACGATCCGCGTCGCGCAGCCGTCGATCATCGGGCAGGTGTCCTCGTCGGCGTCCTCGCGGACGCAGTCCATCGGGGCGATCGGCCCTTCCATCACGCGGTAGATCTCGCCGACTTTCACCTGCTCCGGTGGGCGCGCGAGCTGGTACCCGCCGTGGGCACCGCGCGTCGAGACGACGAGCCCGGCCCGGCGCAGCGGGAGCATGAGCTGCTCCAGGTAGGCGACCGGAACGGCCGAATCCTGGGCGATGACGCTGAGCGGCATCGGTCCGCGACCGTACATCCGGGCCAGCGAAACCATCGCTCGCAAACCGTATTCGCCGCGCGTCGATACCTTCATGGCTCGTTTCCTATCGCTGGCGAAGGCTGGGGCGATGTGCGACTCGCTCGCAGCTGAGAATGATTCTCGCCCCGCGCTCTTACCTTACCGCACAGGTCGGGATTCGTCAACCGGCTGGTGAGTCTGTTATACTACGGCAGAGGCTGGCCGCACGGTCAGCCGCTTTTTCCGTGGGAGGTGGTGGACATGGTACAGCCGACGATGGTGGACTTGGAAGAGCTGGTCGAGCGGCTCGATCGGATCGGGGTGCGTCTTTGACCTGCCCGGGAAGCGGCAGCAGATCGAGCAGCTCGAGCACGAAACGGCCGATCCGGATCTCTGGCAGGATCCGCAGCGGGCGCAGCGGTTGCTCCGGCGCTTGAGCCAGCTGCGGGAGCTCGTGTCCGAATGGGAGTCGCTCTCGCAGCAGGCGCGCGACCTCGTCGAGTTGCGCGAACTGGCGAGCGAGGATCTGGAGCTCGCCGGTGAAGTGGAGCGCGAGGCTACCGAACTGGCCGAGCGGGTGCATCAGCTGGAACTCCGGCTCCTCCTCAACGGTCAGTACGACAGCCACGACGCGATTCTGGCTGTCCATGCGGGAACCGGTGGCGTCGATGCCCAGGACTGGGCCGAGATGCTCTTGCGCATGTACCTGCGCTGGGCGCAGCGCGCTGGCTTCGCTGCCGAAGTGGTCGATCTCCTGGAGGGGGAGGAGGCTGGAATCAAGAGCGCGACCGTCGAGGTGCGCGGCCCGTACGCGTACGGTTACCTCAAGGGGGAGGCGGGAACGCACCGGCTGGTCCGTCTCTCGCCGTTCGACGCGGCGCACCGGCGGCATACCTCCTTCGCGCTCGTCGAAGTTCTCCCGCTCGTCGAGGACGACGACGACGTGGAGATCCGCGACGAGGACATCCGTATCGATACCTTCCGCGCCTCGGGGCACGGTGGGCAGCACGTCAACAAGACCGAGTCGGCGGTGCGGATCACGCACCTCCCGACCGGGATCGTCGTGACGTGCCAGAACGAGCGCTCGCAGATCCAGAACCGCGAAACGGCGATGAAGATCCTCAAGGCGCGGCTCCTGGAGCTGAAGATCCGGCAGCGGCAGGAGGAGCAGGCGCGCCTCAAGGGGAAGCCGGTCGTCACTGGTTGGGGCAATCGGATCCGCTCGTACGTGCTGCACCCGTACACGATGGTGACCGATCACCGCACCGAGGTGAGCACGCCGAACATCCAGGCGGTGCTGGAAGGAGAGATCGATCCGTTCATCGAGGCCTACCTGCACCAGCATGCGGCCGACGACGAGGAGGCGGACGCGCCGAGCGATTGACGCCCTCGTCGCGCTCGCGCTCCTCGTCGTCCTGTTCGGGGCGACCGGATCGGTTCGCGCCGCACCGAGCGTTCTCTTCGCGGACATCGGTGCGGCCGTCGATTTTCCGGCGCGGATCGTCTTCACGCTCGAAGCTGAGGCGAGCGCCCCGATCCAGCGCGTCGAACTCCGCTATCGCCCGCTGCTCGGGCGGGTCACCTTCGTCGCCCGCCCGACCGTCGCCCCGGGTACCCGCGTCGCGATCCGCTACGAGCGGGACATGCGGGTGAACTATCTTCCTCCCGGCATCGAGCTCGTCTATCACTGGCGGCTCGAGTTCCCCGACGGGAGTTCGGTCGAGTCCCCGGAGCAACGACTCTCCTACTTCGACGACCGGTACCGCTGGGACGGACGCGCGCGAGGGGCGGTCGAGCTCTACAGCGCGGTCGACGATGCCCGCTACACGGAAACGGCGCTCGGCGTGGCGGAGCGTTCGGTGCGGTCGTTCAGCGAGCGCTTCGCCGTTCGGTTGGAGGGACCGCTCCGGATCGTCCTCTACCCGTCTCCGGAAGCGCTCCAGAGCGCGCTCCCTGTCCAGAGCGAGGAGTGGATCGGCGGCATCGCGATCCCGGAGTATCGCCTGGTCCTGGCCGGGGTCGCGCCGGGATCGGGTGCTCGGGAGGAACTCGAGCGCATCCTGAGTCACGAAGTGCTGCACCTGGTGATCGCCCAGGCGACCGACAACCCCTTCACCGTTCCGCCGGCCTGGTTGGACGAGGGATTGGCGACAGCGTTCCAGAGCGCCGACGACCCGCGGCTCGACGTGGTGCTCGGCCGCGCGGTCCGAGACGGCGCGCTGCCGTCGCTCCGTGCCTTGCGCACCAGCTTCGGAACCGACCCGGATCGAGCGTTGCTCGGCTACGCCGCCAGCCGCAGCGTCGTGGAGTATCTCCTGGCGACCTACGGCGAGGACGGTGTCCGGCGGCTGCTGGCGGCCTACCGCGAAGGGGTGAGCGACGACGAGGCGCTCGCGCGCAGCCTCGGGGTGACGCTCGAGACGCTCGAGCGGGAATGGCGGGCCTGGCTCGCGCAGCGGTCGCGCGCGAGCGTGCCCGCGAGCCATCCGGAAGCGCTCGCCCTCGGGTTCGCGACGCTGGTGGGGCTCCGCGCGCTCCGCGTCGGGAGGCGGCGCAGTCGAGCGCGGCAGCCGCAATCGGTCAGCTCCCGGCTGCGCCGACGGTGAGCTCCGCGAGCGGCGCGACCGCGCCGACCCCGATACCTTGACACAATTCGTAGCAAGGCCTATCCTTGCCATAGGCTAGCACTCGACACCTTCGAGTGCTAAGTGGGGTATCGATGAGCGTACAGTTGACCGAACGACAGCGTCGCATTCTCCGCCACGTCGTGGAGGAGTACCTCCGCTCGGGGCGAGCGGTCGGCTCGAAGGCGCTCGTCGAACGAGTGTCGCTGGGGGTGAGTCCGGCGACGGTGCGGAACGACATGAGCGTCCTCGAGGCGCTGGAGTTCCTGGCGCAGCCGCACACCTCGGCGGGGCGGGTACCGACGGAGCATGGGCTGCGCTACTACGTGCAGCACCTGATGGAGGAGAGCGAGCTCTCGCCGGAAGAGCAGCTGATGATCCGGCATCAGTTCCGGCAAGTCGAGCAGCAGGTGCCGAGCTGGCTGAAGCTGGCCGCCTCGGTGCTGGCCGACACGAGCGGCAGTGTCGGGTTGGTAACGCCGCCGCGCGCTCGCGTCGAACGGCTGCGGCACTTCGAGCTGATCAGCTTGCGGCGGCATGTCGTCCTGCTCGTCCTGGTCACCCAGTCGGGGGCGATCCACCAGTCGTTGCTCGAGCTGCCGGAGGCGTGGGGGCAGGACGAACTCAGCGCCCTGAGCCAGCGTCTCAATCCGGAGTTGCGCTGGCTCGACCGGCAGGCGATCGAGCGACGCGCGCGGGGGGCGGAAACGATCACCGCGCGCGTCCTCCGACGGATCGCGGAAGCGCTGCACTTCATCGAGCAGCAGCAGCGCTCCGAACTGTATGCCGAAGGTTTGGACCACGTCATCCGGCAGCCGGAGTTCGCTCAGGCGAATCTCGCGCAGGTGCTGCTCGAGGTCCTGCGCGGTGGCATGATCTTGACGTGGCTCCTGCCGCGGCTCGATCCGAGCGACGAGGTGCGGGTGCTGATCGGATCGGATCTAACCCTGCGCGAGCTCCATCCGTTCAGCCTCGTGCTCTCCTCCTATCGCTCGGGTGCCGACGTGACCGGGTGGCTCGGGGTCCTCGGTCCGCAGCGGATGGCGTACGCTCGGGCAGTCGCCGCGGTGCGATTCGTCGCTTCGGTCGTCTCGGAGCTGATGAGCGAGTTCTCGGGTGAGCCGGAATGGGAGGGAGGCGTCCGATGAGACCGGAACAACCGGAGCGTGTCGAGAACGCGGCGGAGACGGGGCGCGAGGCTGCTGCGGAACCGGTGCCGGTGCCGAGCGAGGTCGCGACCCCGGAGGAGGTGCAGCCGCCGCCGGTCCCGGCGGACGAGACCGAGGCGCTCCGCCAGGAGATCGAGCACCTCAAGCAGCTCGCCGAGGAGTATCTCGATCAGGCACGGCGAGCGCGAGCCGAGTTCCTGAACTACAAGCGCCGGGTGGAACAGGAACTCGAGGAGTTCAAGCATCTCGCGCACATGGAGCTGATCCAGAAGCTGCTCCCGGTGCTCGATGACTTCCACCTGGCGACCGCGCATCTTCCGGAGGACGTCAAGGACAGCCCCTGGGTGCAGGGCTTGCTCCTGATCGAGCGCAAGCTGTGGGCCGTCCTGGAGAGCGAGGGCGTGGAGCCGATCGAGGTGGTCGGCAAGCCGTTCTCTCCGGAAGAGCACGAGGCAGTGGCCGTCGCGGGTGAAGGGCCGCATCACGTCGTCGTCGAGGAGATCCGCCGCGGGTATCGGCTGCGCGGTCGCGTCTTGCGACCGGCACTCGTCCGCGTGGAGCGACGTCCGGCGCCCGAGACGGAAGCTGCGAATGCGGAAGGAAAGCGAGGTGAGGAGTAACCATGGGACGTGTCATCGGCATCGACTTGGGAACCACGAACTCGGTGATGGCGGTCATCGAGGGTGGTGAGCCGGTCGTGATCCCCAACGCCGAGGGCGAGCGACTGACCCCCTCGGTCGTGGCGATCACGCCGAGCGGCGAGCGCTTGGTCGGGCGGTTCGCCAAGCGCCAGGCGATCACCAACCCGGAGAACACCATCTATTCGATCAAGCGCTTCATGGGTCGTCGCTTCGACGATCCAGAAGTGCAGCGGACGATCAAGCTCGTCCCGTACCAGGTGCGCCGCGCCCAGAACGGCGGCGTCGAGGTCAAGATGGGAGACCGCTGGTACACGCCGCAGGAGATCTCGGCGATGATCCTGCAGAAGCTCAAGCAGGATGCCGAGGCCTACTTGGGCGAGAAGGTCGACAAGGCGGTCATCACGGTCCCGGCCTACTTCGACGACAGTCAGCGGAACGCGACCAAGGACGCCGGGCGGATCGCGGGTCTCGAGGTGCTACGGATCATCAACGAGCCGACGGCCTCGGCGCTCGCCTACGGGCTGGACAAGAAGGGCGAAGAGAAGGTCGCGGTGTACGACCTCGGTGGCGGCACCTACGACATCTCGATCCTGGACATCTCGGAGGGGGTGTTCCAGGTCCTGGCGACCAACGGCGACACCCACCTGGGTGGTGACGACTTCGACCAGCGGATCATCGACTGGCTGTGCGACGAGTTCAAGCGCGAGACCGGCATCGACCTGCGGCAGGACCGGATGGCGCTCCAGCGCCTGAAGGAAGCAGCCGAGAAGGCGAAGATCGAACTTTCCAGCGTGCAGCAGACCGAGATCAACTTGCCGTTCATCACGGCCGACGCGACCGGGCCGAAGCACCTGGTCAAGACGCTGACGCGGTCGAAGCTCGAGCAGCTCGTCGCTGATCTCGTCGAGAAGACGATTCCGCCGATGGAGCAGGCGCTCAAGGACGCCGGGCTCTCGCCGCGCGATGTGGACGAGGTGGTGCTGGTCGGTGGGCAGACGCGCATGCCGCTGATCCAGCGCAAGGTGCAGGAGTTCTTCGGGAAGGAGCCACACAAGGGGATCAACCCCGACGAAGTCGTGGCGATCGGTGCGGCGATCCAGGCCGGCGTCCTGGCGGGTGAGGTTAAGGAAGTTCTGCTGCTCGACGTGACGCCGCTGACCCTGGCGATCGAGACGCTGGGCGGTGTCGCGACGCCGATCATCCCGCGCAACACCACGATCCCGACGCGGAAGAGCCAGATCTTCACGACGGCGTCCGACAACCAGACTCAGGTCGAGATCCACGTGGTGCAGGGCGAGCGGCCGATGGCAGCCGACAACAAGACGCTCGGTCGCTTCATCCTCGACGGCATTCCGCCGGCACCGCGCGGCGTGCCGAAGATCGAGGTGACGTTCGATATCGACGCGAACGGGATCCTCACGGTCTCGGCGCGCGACCTGGCGACCGGCCGCGAGCAGAAGATCACGATCACGGCCTCGACCGGGTTGACCGAGGAAGAGATCCAGCGGATGATCCGCGAGGCCGAAGAGCACGCCGAGGAAGACCGGCGCAAGCGGGAGGCGATCGAGCTGCGCAACCAGGCGGAAGCGCTGGTCTACCAGGCCGAGAAGACCCTGAACGAGTTCTCGGATCGGATCCCGTCCGATCTCAAGCTGGAGCTGGAGAACAAGATCCAGACCGTGCGCGAGATCGTCGAGCGCGATCCGATGAACACGGCTCGGCTGCGACCCGCCTACGACGAACTCGCCCGGACGCTCTCGCAGGTGGGAGCTCGGATGTACGAGCAGGCCGGTGCGACGAGCAGCGCTGGCCCGGACGGGGGGCGCGGCGCCGGGGCCGGTGGTGCCGGCGGCGAGGAGACCGTCGAGGGCGAATACCGCGAGGTTTGAGCGGACGTCGCCCGCGCACGAACTTTGGGGGTCGGCCGGAAATCCGGCCGACCCCCGCGGTGCCTGCGTGACGCGTCTCGATCGTTGGGGTACGGTTCCCGGTGGGGGAAGTGGGACTCGAACCCACACGCCTCGTCGGCACGTGATCCTAAGTCACGCCCGTCTGCCAGTTCCGGCATTCCCCCGGGCGGTGTCGGCACGAATTATAACGGCAGCCCCGGTCGCGGGGCTGCCGTCGCATCGATGGCTTGGGGCACGCGGGGATTACCAGCTTCCGCCGCAGCCGCAACCCTGCGCCGTCCCGGCGTTGCCGCCGGCATCGAAGCTGTGGCCGCAGGCACAGGTGGCGACCGCGTTGGGGTTGTGCACCGTGAAGCCGCCGCCCATCAGGCTGTTCACGTAGTCGATCTCGGCGCCCTCCAGGTAGGTGGCGCTGAACGGATCGACGATCACCCGGACACCGTCGATCTCGAACGTGAAGTCGTCTTCCTCGGCCGATTCCTCGAGCGCCATGCCGTACTGGAGTCCGGAGCACCCACCAGGGGCGACGAAGACGCGGAGATACGCGTCCGGCATCCCCTGCTCGTCCATGAACTCCTTGAGGCGGCGTACCGCTTCCGGTGTCATCGTGATGAGCGTCGTCTGCTGCATCGTTCTCGCTCCGCTTCCTTCCGCAGTTTCGCAACCACGCTGTTTTCGATCATACTCCGCGCTGCCGAGCTGTCAAGTGCAAGTCTACCGTACCGCTCGGTCGTGCGCGGGACATCGTGGTGTCGCTCGCCGGTGCGGGCGATCGGTGGCGAGACGACCTGCTATGCTGAGTATGTAGGGAGACGTCGTGTCGATGGTGACGGCATGACCGAGGAGCTCCAGCGTGAACTCGAATGGACGCTCCGACGCCTCAAGTGGCTCGGCATCGTGCTGCCGCTCGCCTTCCTCGGGGCGCTCGTCCTCGTCGGACACGGACTCAGGCCGATCGTCGGAACCGCCTGGGCCTGGGTCATCAGCGGCGCCCTCGCCGTCGTGGGCGTTCTCGGGTTCTCCGACTGGATCTTCCGCCTAATCGAGCGATTGCAGCGGCAACTGCTGACGCAGCACGCGGAACTCGCGGCCTTGCACGAGGCCGGCCTCGCCATCGTGGCTGACCTCGATCTGGCCGTCGTGCTGCAGCGCGTCGTCGATCGAGCGCGTCGTCTGGTCGGCGCCCGTTACGGGCTGCTCGTCCTACAGGACGAGCGTGGCATTCGGACCTTGTTCACGTCCGGGTATCCGCGGAGCGAGGCATGCGAGCTCGGCCAGACGAGCGGTCACGGTATCCTCGACCAGGTGCTCCGCGAGGGACGCACGCTCTGCATCGACGATCTCGAACGCTACCCAGGCGAGCGACGGTATCCCCCGGACCACGTGACGATGCGGAGCCTGCTCGGCGTGCCCATCCGCTCGACCGAAGGGATCCTCGGGGGGCTCTACCTGGCCGACCGGGAAGACGGGCGCCCGTTCGACGAGCACGATCGTTCTCGCCTGGAGCGCTTCGCCACGCAGGCGGCGCTGGCGATCACCAACGCACGCTGGCATCGCCGGGCGATGAACCTCGCGGTCGTCGAGGAGCGCGAGCGGATCGCTCGCGAGATGCACGACAGCCTCGCGCAGGTGCTCGGGTACGTGATCACGAAAGTCTCAGCGCTGCGGGAACTCCTGCGCCAGCCCAACCGTCATGCGGATGCCGAGCGTCATCTCGGCCAGCTGGAACAGGCAGCGCGCGACGCCTACGCCGATGTCCGCGAGGCGATCCTCGGGCTGCGGACGGGGCTCTCGCCGCAGCGCGGGTTCGTGGATGCGCTGTGCACCTACGTCGAACGTTGGCAGGAGCAGAGCGGGATCGCCGTGACGCTCGACGTCGCCGCTCCGGAAGCGGCGTTGCTCGGGCTGCAGCCGTTCGCGGAGCTCCAGTTGCTGAGGATCGTCCAGGAAGCGCTCGCCAACGTGCGCAAGCACGCGCGCGCTTCGCACGCCATCGTCCGGCTCGAGCGTCTGGAGAGCGGTGCGCTGCAGCTCACCGTTCAGGACGACGGTATCGGTTTCGATCCGCGCGGGCTGGAGCGCGCGCAGTATCCCCGTTTCGGGTTGGCGACCATGCGCGAGCGCGCCGAAGCGGTCGGCGGCACGCTCCTGGTCGAGTCGCAGCCAGGTCGCGGGACGACGGTGACCGCGCGGTTCCCGCTCGGGCTGGTTCCGGTGTCGGGCAACGGAGGCGACGATGCGTCTTCTCATCGTCGATGACCATGCGCTGTTCCGCGACGGGCTCCGGAGCCTGCTCGAGGCACGCGGTTTCACGGTGGTGGGCGAAGCGGCGAACGGGCGCGAGGCCATCGAGCTGGCACGGCGGACGAGGCCCGACATCGTGCTGATGGACTTGACGATGCCGGATGTCGACGGGCTCACCGCGACGAGAATCCTGGCGACCGAGTTCCCGGACGTCAAAGTCGTCGTGCTGACCGCTTCCGACGACGAGGCGGATCTCTTCGAGGCGATCAAGTCGGGAGCGTACGGGTACCTTCTCAAGAACCTCGAGGCCGAGGAGTTCTTCCGGGCGCTCGAAGCGGTACAGGCGGGCATCCCGGTCTTCACGCCACGGCTGGCCCGGCGCGTGCTCGAAGAGTTCCGCGGTCGCGCTCCGTCGCGGCAGGACGCGATGGAGCTCACCGAGCGAGAGCGCGAGTTGCTTGAGCTGCTGGTGCAGGGCGTTACCTCGAACCGCGAACTCGCGCAGCGCCTCTACATCAGCGAGAACACCGTCAAGTACCACCTGCGCAACATCATGCACAAACTGCATCTCGAGAACCGCGCTCAGGTGATCGCCTACGCGCTGCGAACGGGCCTCGTGCGTTCTCGACCCGAGCAGTCCTGA
The DNA here is from genome assembly GCA_026419575.1 of Thermomicrobium sp. Taxonomy (GTDB): domain Bacteria; phylum Chloroflexota; class Chloroflexia; order Thermomicrobiales; family Thermomicrobiaceae; genus Thermomicrobium. The sequence goes on from JANZZC010000136.1 coordinate 14,973, forward strand.
GGGGTCTCCAGCGCTCGGGGAAGGCTCGCCGGCATGCGCTCGCTCGGCTGCCGTGCCCGGTCCGATCGAGGGTACGGCTCGTGCGAGCGCGGGAGCCGAGCGGCGAGAGGGAGTGACCGGCAACGTCCCCGTGCGCTGGTCGTTGCCGGAGTCCCTCGGACGCGGTCGGCCCCACCGCACGCTGGACGACCCCAGCGAACGCGACGCGGCCCTGTGGGCCACCGTGCCGAGTGCGCTGCAGCGACGGCTCTCGCCGCCGGTTGCGGCACGGCTCGGTGGACGTTCGGTGACGGCCGTGCACGTCGAGCTGGAGCGCAGAGGTCCGCCGTTTCGTCCGACGGCGGTTTCCGCGCCTTCGGTGGTACGCTCCCCGCCCCCAAGGTCCGTGTGGGCAGGACGACACCATCGAACGGAGGCCACGGAATCGACCTGACGAGTGACGCACGAGAGCGCTCGGGTACCGTAACGGACTCCGCTCCGGGGGCAATGACGGGAGACCGCACCAGGACGCTGGGCGACGATCCGGTTCGAGGCGCTCGGGCCGGGCGTCTCCGTGTCCGAGCGGTCCTGCCGATCCGAATGCGCATGTCGCATGGATCACCCGGGCCGGTCGTCGGTGAGCTGCCCGAGGAGTTCGCTTCGAGCGGAGCGCCCGTGCTCCGTCGAGGAGGGGCGCTTCTCCGGGCAAGCGTGGGCACCCCGGCCTCCGGGAGTTCTCGGCGTGTGCCGTGCCGAACGGCCGGATGCCGTCGTCTTCGATGGATCGGCCGGTTCCTTCAGCGGTGGGCGAGCGCCTCCGGAGGGTTGGCGCGCGAGTCCGGATCTTCTCCGGAAACGGCGGGTACGAGTCTCACCGCAGCTTCCGCGCGATCGGTGCGCTTTACGAGCGTGTCGCCCCTGAAGCGTGTTCTGCCCGGACGGGAGAGTCGCGGGCGACCATGCTCCAGCGGGGAGAGCGACGATCGTCGAGTTCGCTCTCGCGCCTCTTCGGGCCGACTCGTCGGTCGATCGCGCGCTCGGTCGGCTCACCGAGGGAGCAGCTGAGGTGATCCATGGCGCGGGTTCAGCGGACCCGGATCTCTCGTCCTCCATCCTTCCCGGTCTATCGTGCGGTATCGGCCAGCGAGAGGGTGGGACGAACTGGCCTGGTCGACCGAGCCGGGGCGAACCCTGTTACATCCTTGACACGTTCATCCCTCAATCGTTGCGGTACAGTAGCGAGGGGAAGGTGACGAGAGGGAAGGGAGGGATTCGCGATGTTCATCGACTACTTGACGCTCATCATGGTCGCCGTCGTCACCGGTTCGCTGCTCGCTGCCTACTACGGCTGGCGGCATCTGGATGCACCGGCCGAGGCTGCCCGCCCATGGGGCTGGAGCTTTCTCGCGGTCGGGCTGGTGCTCGGCGTGCCAGGGCTGCACCTCACGCTGACCTGGCCGCTGCCTGGTGGCAACAACATCATCATGGGTGAGCCGGCCGTCTACTTCGGCGTCCTCCTGGCGGTCGCTGGCCTCGTCATCCTCAAGGGACACGACCTGCGACCGCTGTCCTGGCTCAGTCTGCCGGGTGGCGTCGTCCTGGTGACGATCGCCGTGGCCATCCTGCAGCACGGCTTGACGCGCAGCCCGGTCATGTGGGCGATCGCCTATGCGGCGATCGGCATCGCCGCGATCCTCGTCCCGTTCGCCTACCGCGTACCGGTGCTCCGACCGATCGCCGGCGTCCTGCTCGTCGTCGGGGCGGCGATCTTCGCGTTCGGTACGATCGGCGCCTACCTCGAGCATCCTGGCCCGGAGGACTTCGGCCAGTGGCGGCCGCTGCCCATGAGGTCGTGACGCTGGCCCTCGACGCCTGGTGCGCGACGGGCTGGGGCCGAACTCGTTCCCAGCCCGTCGCTCCGTTCTCCGGCACCATGCCCGAACTCGGCGCTCGCCCCTCGCGGCGGTCGGCCGTTGCCCGATCGGTCGCCGCGGCTCAGCGCAGCACTTCCTGGAGCCGGCGGAGTTCGAAGATCTGGTCGCGCAGCAAGGCAGCCTTCTCGAACTCGAGCTGCTTGGCGGCTTCCTTCATCTGCCGCTCGAGATCGCGGATGAGCCGGGCGAGTTCGTCGGGCGAGAGCTCGCCGAGCGCGCCGGCGTGGGCCGCTCCCGGCTCGGCGTGGTACGGGGTCCGTTCCTCGGCAGCCTGGCGCAGGCGATCGGTCAGGTCGCGCACCTGCTTGACGATGCTCCGCGGCTGGATGCCGTGCCGCTCGTTGTACTCGATCTGGATCTTGCGTCGTCGGTAGGTTTCCTCGATCGCGCGCCGCATCGAGTCGGTCACGGTATCGGCGTACATGATGACGTGGCCGTTCACGTGCCGAGCGGCGCGGCCGATCATCTGGATGAGCGCGCTCTCCGAGCGCAGATATCCCTCCTTGTCGGCATCGAGGATGGCGACGAGCGAAACTTCGGGAAGGTCGAGCCCCTCGCGCAGGAGGTTGATGCCGACGACGACATCGTAGACGCCGAGGCGGAGGTCGCGCAGGATCTCCACTCGTTCGATCGTGTCGATCTCGCTGTGGAGGTAGTGGGTGCGGATGCCGACCTCCTTGAGGTAGTCGGCGAGATCCTCGGCCATCTTCTTGGTGAGCGTCGTGACGAGTGCCCGCTCGCCGCGGGCGACCCGCTGGCGGATCTCGTGCAGGAGATCGTCGATCTGTCCCTTGGTCGGGCGGACGCTGATCTCCGGATCGAGAAGTCCGGTCGGTCGGATCACCTGCTCGACCACCTGCTCGCTGACCTGGAGTTCCCACGGTCCGGGCGTCGCCGAGACGTAGATGACCTGGTTGATCCGGTCGAGGAACTCCTCGAACGTCAGTGGCCGGTTGTCCCGGGCCGAGGGGAGGCGGAACCCGTACTCGACGAGCACGTCCTTGCGCGACCGGTCACCGTGGTACATCCCGCGTACCTGCGGGATTGCCAGGTGCGACTCGTCGATGAACATGAGGTAGTCGTCGGGAAAGTAGTCGAGCAGCGTCCACGGCGGCTCGCCGGGCTTGCGGCCGGACAGATGCCGCGAGTAGTTCTCGATGCCGCTGCAGTAGCCGACCTCGCGGAGCATCTCGATGTCGTACCGGGTCCGTTGCTCGAGTCGCTGGGCTTCGAGGAGCTTGCCCTGCGCGCGGAGCTCGGCGAGCCGTTCTTCCAGTTCGGCCTCGATACTCCGGATCGCCATCTCCAGCCGCTCGGCGCTCGTCACCCAGTGCTTGGCCGGGAAGATCTCCATGAGGTCGCGCGTCGCCAGGATCTCACCGGTCAGCGGATCGAACTCGACGATCCGGTCGACCTCGTCCCCGAAGAGTTCGATGCGAACGGCGAACTCCTCGTAGGCCGGGAAGACCTCGATCACGTCGCCGCGGGCGCGGAAGGTTCCGCGGACGAGGGTCACGTCGTTCCGGTCGTACTGCAGGTCGACGAGGTGCCGCAGGATCTTGTCGCGCCGGACCGTCTGCCCCCGCCGGATCGCCAGGATCGACTTGTCCCACTCTTCCGGCGAGCCGATGCCGTAGATGCACGAGACGCTCGCGACGATGATCACGTCGCGCCGGGTGCGCACCGCACGCGTCGCGGCCAGGCGCAGGCGATCGATCTCGTCGTTGATCTGGGTCTCCTTCTCGATGTAGGTATCGGTCTGGGGGATGTACGCCTCGGGCTGGTAGTAGTCGTAGTAGCTGACGAAGTATTCGACCGCATTGTGCGGGAAGAACTCGCGGAACTCGGCGTAGAGCTGGGCAGCCAGCGTCTTGTTCGGAGCGAGCACCAGGGTCGGCCGCTGCACGGCTGCGATCACGTTGGCCATGGTGAAGGTCTTGCCGGTGCCGGTGGCCCCCAGCAACGTCTGGTGCCGATACCCGCGCTGCAGTCCTTCGACGAGTTTCGCGATCGCCTGCGGCTGATCGCCGGTCGGTTGGAACGGGGTGACGAGTCGGAACTCCGCCATAGCGCGCCCTGCTCCCGCGCGTTCCGCGTATCGCTCAAGTATAGCCGTCGGCGCGCAGCCCCGGCGGAGCCGGTCACAGCCTCCAGTAGGTCGCCAGCGTGCGCCGCGCCGCTTCGATCGCTGCTTCCTGATCGGATCGGAACTCGCGCTCCGCCTGCGCGTGTTCGCTGGTCCCCTCGAGCGGGTCGGCGATGCCGCTCCGACGCCCGACCAGGGCTTCGAGGATCGCCAGCGTACAGAAGGGGACGTAGCGGAGCGAGTAGCCACCCTCCATGAGGACGACGAGCCGGCCCGCGCAGAGTTCCCTGGCGAGGTCGCGAACGAGTTCGGTCATGGCGCGGTAGCCGTTCATCGTCACCAGCATGCGACCGAGCGGATCCTCCATGCTGGCGTCCTGCCCGGCCGAGACGAAGATCAATTCGGGGCGGAATTGGCGAGCGATCGGAGCGACGATCCGTTCCAGGGCGCGCAGGTAGCCGAGGTTCCCGGTGCCGGGCGGGAGCGGGATATTGACCGTCATCCCTTCGGCGCCGGGAGCTCCCACCTGATCGACTGCTCCCCACCCCTCCGGATACCAGTTGTCCTGATGGAGGGAAACGAAGAGCACCGAGGGGTCGTGCCAGAATGCGTCCTGGGTGCCGTTGCCGTGGTGGACGTCCCAGTCGAGCACCATGATGCGCTCGACGCCGCGGCGCTGCGCGTGACGGGCGGCGACGACGACGTTGTTGAAGACGCAGAACCCCATACCCCGGTCGCGCATCGCATGGTGCCCCGGGGGTCGGAGGAGGCCGAAGGCGTTCTCGGCCCGGCCGTCCAGAACGGCATCGGTGAGCTCGATCGCGGCACCGGCGGCCAGCAAGGCAGCTTCCCAGGAGCCGGGAACGACCGGCGTTTCCGGATCGAGCCAGCCGCCGCCCGCGGCGGTCACCTGGCGCACGTGGCCGATGTACTCCTCGCGGTGAGCGGCCGCGAGTTCCTCCTCGGTCGCGGGCCGGGCCGGGACGA
>JANZZC010000173.1 GCA_026419575.1 Thermomicrobium sp.
GGCCAGCACGGCGCAGTGGCGCACCAGCGACGCTGCGGCCGGTTCCTCGGCGAGCAGCGCCGTGAAGCGCCCGCCGTTCCCCTGCTCGACGACGGCGAGCGACCAGCCGGCGGTCGCCAGCGGCTCGAGAATCGCGGCACCGAGCGTCGTCTCGTCCGTCCCGTAGACGTGGCGTCCCAAGCGTCGCCGCACTTCGTCTTCGGTCTCCTCCAGGAGGCGCGTGGCCGTCGCCTCGTCGCTCGCTTGCACCGTGATGCGGACATGGACGCCGTCGTCCTTCGCGTAGGTCGCGATCCGCGGTGACCCGCGACGGATGAGGTCGTGCAGCCGCTCTTCGACGAGCGACTCGCCGAGCCCGATCGTCCGGACGGTGCGGAAGCGGATCACGCCGCCGCCGAGCCGGGGCAGGAGGCGAGGTATCACCTGCTCGCGCCACATCCGCGTCATCTCGCGCGGCACACCCGGCATGCTGACGATGAGAACGTCCTCGCGCTGCACGAACCAGCCCGGTGCGGTACCGATCGGGTTGGGCAACGGCTCGCTCGAGGGGATGCGGGCCGCTTGCTTGAGGTTCCGCTCCGGCATGACGAGCCCGCGTGCGGCGAAGAAGGCTCGGATACGCTCGGCGAGCTCCGGATCGATCGTCAGCGGCTCCTCGAGGAGCGCCGCGATCGCTTCGCGGGTCAGGTCGTCCTCGGTCGGACCGATCCCACCGGTCGTCACGACGAGCGAGGCGTCCTCGCGGGCTCGCCGGAGCAGGCGGACGATGCTCGGGAGGTCGTCGCCCACCTGGGCGATCCAGGCCACCCGGATCCCGAGCGCCGCGAGCTCCTGCGCGAGGAAGGTCGCGTTGGTGTCGGTGAGATGCCCGTCGACGAGTTCGGTGCCGATCGAGAGGACGACCGCATTCATCTGTCCGGCCTCCGCGGCTGGTGCCGAAGAAACGAGCGAGCAGGGAAACCTCCCTGCTCGCTCCCCGGTACCCTCGGAGGGATTCGAACCCCCAACCTCTTGGTTCGAAGCCAAGCGCTCTATCCCTTGAGCTACGAGGGCACGTGCCCCTCCTCCATAGTGTAGCAGAAGGAGCGACAGGCCGGCCAGCCCAGCGGGCCGGCTCCCCGCGGCGGCCCGGGAACGACGGCTCACCGCCCTGACGGCACCGGCGGGTCCGCGGCCTTGCGGGCGATCACCCGGATGCGACCGGAGCGCCGGACAGCGGCGGCGAGGGCCGCGAGCGGGGTCGCGGCCACTACGAGCGGGAAGTGGGCGCGAGCCAGGAGCCGCTCGAGGCGACGCTTTCCCGCCTTGCGCGCGAGCAGGCGGAGTCCCCACGACCACTCGAGACCGTGCCATTCGTGCCGCTCGTCGACGACGACGAAACCGGTCTCGGCGAGCAGCCGGCGGAGCGTCGCTGGGGTGAAGACGCTCCGGTGCCGGGGCGGGTCGTACCCCATCCATGCGTCGCTGAACACCGCGGCCGCCCAGCTCGCCCCATTGGGGAGCCACAGGATCGCTACCCCGCCGGGCCGCAGGAGCGCAGCGATCCGCTCCAGCGCCTGCCGCGGCCGCTCGAGATGCTCCAGCACGTGCTGCAACAGGACCACGTCGTAGCTCCCCGGCACGAGCGGCGTGTCCTCCAGCGACCCGGTGCGGACGACGAGACCGCGCGCTCGCGCGGTCGCCGCCGCGGCCGGATCCGGCTCGACGCCGGTCACGCGGGGGTTACCAGCACGGCGCACGAGGTCGAGCAGTTCGCCGGTCGCGCAGCCGATCTCGAGAACGCGCCGGGGCGGGGCGAGCAGCGGCCAGAGGTCGCGCACCTCGCGGGCGAGCAAGAGGCGGCGGGCGCGGGCCGTCAGCGTCGTACGCCGATAGGGGTCGTAGTCGCTCGGATAGAAGGCCGACTCGGTGCCCGGTCGCGGTTGCGGCGTGAGGTAGCGGAAACCGCAGCGACGACAGACGACCAGCTGGACGGGGTGCGGGAGCGTCCCGTACCGGAGATCGTCCAACCAGCGGAGCGGTTGCGGATCGTCGGCACCGCAGAGCGCGCAGGGGACGGGCTCGAGGAGGGTCGCCTCAGCCAGCATCGTCGTGCCGCAGGTGCTGGCGCACGCTGTAGTCCTGGCGCGGCGCGCTGTGGGCGATGAGTTCGGCGAGGAGACCAGTCAGGAAGAACTGCGCGCCGATCGTCATCAGGAGCACACCGAGGGTGAGCAACGGCCGGTGCCCGATCGGGTGACCGAGGAACCACTGGACGCTGAGATAGGCATTGATCGCCGTGCCGAGTCCGAGCGCCGCCAGCCCGAACCAGCCGAAGAGATGGAGTGGGCGCGGGCTGTACTGCGTGAGGAAGAGGACGGTGAGCAGGTCGAACAGGCCGCGGGCGAACCGGGAGGGGCCGAACTTGGAGCGACCGTACCGGCGCGGACGGTGGGCGACCGGCAACTCGACGACGCGGAAGCCGCGGGCATGGGCCAGGATGGGGATGAACCGATGCAGCTCGCCGTAGAGGGGGAGCTCGCGCACGACTTCGGCACGGTACGCCTTGAGACCGCAGTTGATGTCGTGCAGCCGGACTCCGGTGAGCAGCCGCACCGTCGCGTTGAAGACCCACGACGGGAACCGCTTCGTCCACGGGTCGCGGCGGGGTGTCTTCCAGCCGCTGACGAGGTCGGCCTGGTCGAGCGCCGCGAGGAGTCGGGGAATCTCGTGGGGATCGTCCTGGAGATCGGCGTCGAGCGTCACGATCGCCGTGCCGCGCGCGGCACGGAAGCCAGCCGCGAGTGCGGCCGACTTGCCGAAGTTGCGCCGGAACTGGATCACCTGGACGCGTGGGTCGGCGACGAAGAGCTCGTGGAGCACGCTCGTCGAGCCGTCGGTGCTGCCGTCGTCGACGAAGATCAACTCGCTGCGCAACGGCAACGGGGCGAGCGCCTCGCACAGTTCGCGGTAGAGTTCCGGCAAGCTCTCGACCTCGTCGTAGACCGGGACGACGATCGACAGATCGATCGGTGCGATCGGTCGGGCCTGCCGATGCGGTTCCGGTTCAGTCGCACGACGGGTAACGGCCGGAAGCGTCATCCATCCCGTCCCTTCCCGCTTCTCTCATGGTAACCGAGCGCGTCGCCCCGCGCCTAGCGGTGGACGCACCCGAGCGGGGAATGGGGCTCCACCGGCCGTCCGCCGAGACGCCGCGCGGAGCGAGCTCGCCGGCCGGCGAGCGGTCACCCGGTTCCGCGCGACCACCCTGCAACCGTCCGGTCGTGCCGCGGCGGCATACTGGTCGCGGAAGGCGAAGGGGGTGCAGGATGCGTGCGTTCGACGCGACGGCCTGGCTGCTGGATCTCGACGGCGTGGTCTACGTCGGCGACCAGGTGCTGCCGGGTGTCCACGAGGCGCTCGAACGCTTGCGCCGTGCCGGGAAGCTGGTGCGCTTCCTGACCAACGACCCGCGCCCGTCGCGCGAGCAGTTGGTCGAACGGCTGCGTGGCCTCGGCATCGCGGCGGAGGTCGAGGAGGTCGTCACCTGCGGGTGGGCGACGGCGCAGCTTCTGGCAGCCCAGGGGACGCGCCGCGCCTTCGTCGTCGGGAGCGCCGGTCTGGCCGAGGAACTCGCGCGGGCCGGCATCGAGGTGACCCGGGACGGCATCCCGGAGGCCGTGGTCGTGGGTGCCGACGAGCGGATGAGCTTCCTGGACGTGGTGCAGGGGGCGGTGCTCGTGCAACGCGGCGCGCGCTTCGTCGCCACCAACGCCGACCCGTCGTATCCGATGCCTTTCGGCACGGTTCCAGCGACCGGCGCGGTCGTCTGCGCCATCCAGCTCGCGACGCAGCGGCGACCGCTCGTGGTCGGCAAGCCCGAGCCGCACATGTTCCGGCTGGCGCTCGCCTCGTTGCCGGCCGGGACGCGCGCGCTCGTCGTCGGCGATCGGGTGGAGAGCGACGTCCTGGGCGCGCACCGAGCGGGGCTGCCGGCCATCCTCGTGGCGCCGCGCGCACCTCGGTTCCCGTCGCCGCGGGATCTGCGCCGACCGGATGCAGTCGTCCCCTCGCTGCTCGCCGCGGTCGTGGACTCGCCCGAACTCCCCGACGAACTCGCGGTGCCGCCCGCCTGGCCGGAGCGGATCGTGCCCGGTGTCGTGTTGCTCCTCGTCGACCGGAGCGGCCAGCGGATCGCGCTGGCCGGTTCGGATGACCGCCGTCACCTGCCCTGGACGGCGCTCGAGCCGCTCGAGACGTTCGCGGAAGCCGCGCATCGCCTGCTGGTCGACGTCACAGGGGGCGCGCCGACCGGCGATCCGCCGGTCGCGCTGGGACCCGTCGCCGGGAACCCCTGGCTGGTGACGGACAGCGAAGGCGCCGTGCTCCAGCTCGCCGGCCAGGCTTTCCTCGCTCGCCTCGAGGCCGACGAACTCGGTGGCGGCGCCGAGTGGGGCGACCTGACCTCGCTCGAGGTGGTGCTGCCGGCCGGCCAGGCCGAATGGTGCCGCGCGGTGCTCGCCGACGTCGGCTAGCGCCGGGCCAGGAGGAGCGCGGTCGTCGGGTCGACCGTGCGCCATTCGAGCGCGCTGAACCCGGCCTTGCTGAGCCACTGTTCGAGTTCCTCGGCGGTCGGGTTGCGACCACGCTCGGTCGCCAGCAGCATCTGGAGGTCCATCAGTGCGTGCTGCAGGCGGGCCTGTGGCGAGGGCTCGCGCGGCGTCGTACGGATCGCCAACCAGCCCCCCGGCGCGAGCGCTGCGCGGACGCGGCGAAGGAGCGTTCTGGCTTCCTCGTCCCCCATTCCGTTCAGCACGCCGAAGAGCAGCACGAGCCGATAGCCCTCGCCGAGCGGATCGCGGAAGAAGTCGCCGGCGACCGCATGCACGCGGTTGGCGAGCGCCTGGCTGGCGACCAGTTCCTGCGTCACGGCGACGACGGACGGGAGGTCGAAGACGACCGCTTCGAGATCGTCGCGGAGCCGGGCCAGCGCCATCGCGTACTCGCCGTGGCCGCCCCCGAGGTCGAGGATGCGCGGACGCGGGGTCTCGGCGAGGAGCGGCAGCAACGCCGCCGCGATCTCCTCGCTCGTCGTCCGTGCGATCTCGTAGAGCATGAGCGTGAAACGCCGGACCCAATCGGCGCGGTCCTCCTCGCGGCGACTCGCCTCCGGTGCCCGGCCGGTGCGGACCGCTTCGGTCAGGAGTCCCCAGCGCCGGTAGAAGGCGGCCTGGTTGGCCAGAAAGTGGGCGAGCGAGCGCGGCGAGCTCGGGACCAGCGTCTCGGCAGCGAGCTCCGTCAGCTGCCAACCCGCCGCCGTCTCGCGGACGAGGTCGAGCGCGGCGGCCGCGCGCAGCAAGCGGGCCAGCGCGGTCGGCTCCGCACCGATGGCGGTGGCCAGCTGCGCCGTCGCGAGCGGACCGGCAGCCAGGCGTTCCCCGATCCCGAGTTCGGCGACCGCGATGACGACCGCGGCGGAGCGGAAGCCCTGGGCGAGTTCGAGGATCCGGCGTTGCTCGGGCGTCGGCGGCATCGCGGCGTCACCAGCAGCGCAGGAGCGGGCGGGTCAGGCAGGTCGGACCGCCCGCGCGGTTGTGCGAGATCTCCTGGCCCTCGTACGGCACGACCGTGCAGCCGGCGGCTTCGAGCGCGGCGATCGTCCGCACGTTCTCGCGCAGGATCACGCAGCGGCGGGGGGCGAGCGCCAGGACGTTCGGCCCTTGGGTCGGGAACTCCTCGTCCGGGACGGGGAGGATCCGCATGCCGCGGGCCTCGAGCAGCTCGACCAGACGGACCGGGAGCAACGGCAGGTAGGCGACCACGAGGTCGCGGTCGACCGGGCTCAGGAGCGACAGGAGGTGCAGGCACTCGCCCGGACCGTGCCAGTGCGGGAGATCGACCGCCTGCACCTCGACGCCGAGCGGCCGGAGGAGCGCAGCGAGCTGCGCGATCCCGGCATCGTTCGTCCGGTAGCTCCGTCCGACGACGAGCGTCCGCTCGTCCAGCCAGAGGCAGTCGCCGCCCTCGACCGTGCCCGGCGGTTCGATCCGGCCGATGACAGGGATACCGAGCTCGCCGAGGACGCGTTCCAGCAAGGCGACCTCGGGTCGGCGGAGCGCCTTGCCCATCCGGAGCGCGATCGCCCCGGCATCGGTCACCAGGACCGGGTCGAACGGGAAGATCGCGTCCTGCAGGTTCGGGGCGTCGGGCTCGACGACGATCGTCTCGATCCCCTCGGCGCGGAGCAGCGCGACGAGCGCCGCATGCTCGGCCGCCGCCCGCTCGTGATCGATCGGCCGGAGGTAGCCGAAGGCGCGCCAGCACTCCGGGTCGGCCGGCGGTACCCTGTCTCTTATACACATCTGAC
>JANZZC010000093.1 GCA_026419575.1 Thermomicrobium sp.
GCTCCCCGTGCCCAAGGCGAGCTCGAACCGCGAGATGATCGAGCGCGTGCTGGAGGCCGAGGAGCGGACGATCGCCAACTACGTCGAGCGGATGAAGCAGGCCGAGGAGTTCGGAGACTACGGCCTGGCCAACGACCTCCAGGACATCATCTCGGACGAGACCCGTCACAAGGAGGAGTGCGAGAAGCTACTCCGCGGCGTCGCCTGAACCCAGCGCGTCGCTTCGCGCCCGCTGGCCCGCCTCCGGCAGCCCGACCGCTCGCCGGGCGCGGGCCAGTTCGGTCACGAGCTTCTGGTGCTCGACGGCGAGCGTGAGGTCGCCGCGCGTGCGTTCGAGCACGCCGCGGACCATGTCGGTCGTCCGGCGGAGTCCGTTCGTGACGGCATCCGGGTAGTCGACCTGGACGAGGACACCGTAGATCTCGTCCATGACAGCCAAGATTGTCTCGGCGCGCTCGAGGTCGCCGGAACGGATCACGTCCAGGATGTGGCGGCGGAGTTCGCCGCAGGCCTCGCCGAGCGCGTTGAGGTAGACGGCATCCTCGACCTGGAGCGTCTCCGGGCTCGGCAACGGACGCCCGGCGACGAGGGCGAGCGTGAGGCTCGCTTCGGCGAACTCTTTGTGCGCGTCCTGGACGTAGCCTGACCAATAGATCGACGGGTAGTCGACGAGGTGGGCGGTGAGCGCGTCCTTGATCCGACGGGCTTCATCGAGCAACGCTTCCGCCTCGGCGAACTCGCCCCGGTGCACCGCACGGATCGCGTTGGCGCTCAACCGGGTGATCTGGCGCGTCTCGGCGAGCGCCCGCTCGCGGGCACTGTTCAGGAGATCGAGGCGGGATAGGACGCGCTCGGTGATGCGCGTGATCTCGTTCGCCTCCATCGCTGTGTCCTCTCACCACTGTCCTCATCGACGGCAACGATAACAAGGACGGTACGCTCCCGTCCCGCTCGCGCCGGGCGAACGACGGTGCGCCGAGCGGTCACCCGGCGTGCTTCGACCGGTCCGATTCCAGCGAGCCAGCGACGACGAACCGAGCGGCGGAGTGGCGCAGCGGTGACTCCGTCCGGGAAGGGGATCCGGCGTGTCCCCGAGGGGCTCGACGCCTGCTGCGGAGCCAGGTTCGCCCCGCGTTCCGGTCGCGTGCTCGGATCGAGCGCTCCGTGCGGTCCGCTGGCGGGCTCAGTAGACGGGGGCCGCCGCTCCCGGCTTCTCCGTATCGCGGTCGGCGCCCAGCGACTGCCCTGGCGCTCGTTCCGGACGCGAACGTCGCGCACCGACCGCAGGGGAGCGGTGCAGCGGCTGCGGAACCCACCGGTGGCTAGCGGCTGGCTGCGAACGCGTGCGGCGCATGGCCCCGTGCAGGGGCGAGCGACGCGGGCCTCGGCTCCCTGGGCGCTCTCGAGCAGGCGGTGGAATCCGGGCGCCGCTCGGGCGGCGCGCGTTCGGGGTGTCCGTCGGCGCTCCGGAACGCGCCCTCAGGAGTCAGCAGCGGTGGAACTCCGCCCGGGAGGCGTCTTGACAGCTGTCCGATGACCGTGTTACCGTGTTGCTGTACCCCAGTTGAGTACTCCGAAGGGAGGGCGCATGACGTCGGTCGCGCAGCTGGACGAGGTGACCCGAGCGGAGTTCCTGGAGCGCCTGCGGCGGATCGAGGGACAGGCCCGCGGGATCGCACGGATGATCGAGGAAGGTCGCGAGTGCGTCGAGGTCGTGCAACAGCTGGCCGCGATGCGGGCAGCGACCGACAGTCTGTGCGTCGAACTCGTTCAAGCGATGCTGGAGCACTGCTTCGTGAGCGGCTCGCCGCCGGCACCGCAGCAGCTGGCCCGGGTGCTCAAGGCGGTGGTGCGTGGTGGACGCTGAGGGGGCTGCCGTGGCACGGTACGGCTTCGTCATCGACCAGCGGAAGTGCATCGGTTGCCATGCCTGTACCGTGGCGTGCAAGTCGGAGAACCTCGTCCCTCTGGGCGTCTACCGGACGTGGGTCAAGTACGTCGAGAAAGGGACGTTCCCGTACACGCGGCGAGCCTTCACCGTCCTCCGCTGCAACCACTGCGACGACGCACCGTGCGTCACGATCTGCCCGACGAAAGCGCTCTTCCGTCGACCCGACGGGATCGTCGACTTCGACCAGAGTCGCTGCATCGGCTGCAAGTCCTGCATGCAAGCGTGCCCCTACGATGCGATCTACATCGACCCGCTCACGCACACCGCGGCGAAGTGCAACTACTGCAGCCACCGGATCGACCAAGGGTTGCTGCCCGCCTGCGTCGTCGTGTGTCCCGAGAAGGCGATCATCGCCGGGGATCTTGACGATCCGACCAGCGAGATCCACGCGATCGTCGCGCGCGAACCGGTCAGCGTGCGCAAGCCGGAGCAAGGCACGCGTCCGAAACTGTTCTATCTCGGGGCGGACGACGCGAGCTTGACGCCCGAGGTTCAGACACGTACGAACGGCTATCTCTGGGCCGAGGTGCGACCGGACGAGCGGCCCCCCGAAGCGCTCCGTGGAACGGAGTACCTGCCCGGCCCGGCCGATGCGCGGGTCGCCTACGACGTGTGGCATCCGAAGCCGTGGCGGCGGAAGGTCGCCAGCTATCTCTGGACGAAGTCGATCGCCAGCGGTGTGCTCGGGCTCGGTGGCCCGTTGCTCGCCACGGGAGCGCTGGGCGATCGGGCCCGGTGGTGGCTCGGGGTTCCGGTCCTCGGTCTCCTCTTCCTCGCGCTCACCGCGCTGCTCCTGATCTGGGATCTCAAGCGTCCGGAACGGTTCTGGTACCTCCTGCTCAAGCCGAATCCGAGGAGCTGGCTCGTCTGGGGCGGCTACGTCCTGCTGGTCGTGGGCGCCCTCGCGTTCCTCTGGGCGCTCGCGTCGCTCGTCGGCTGGCCGGGCGCCGAGCGGGCGCTGGCGTGGATCGCGCTCCCCGGCGGCATCGCTGCAGCCGGCTATACCGCGTTCCTTTTCGGCCAGGCCGAGGGACGCGACTTCTGGCAGAGTCCGCTGCTCTTGCCGGTGCTCCTGGCCCAAGCCGTGGTGGCGGGAAGTGCCGCGTTGCTACTGCTGACGCTCGTCGCGCCGGAGGCGGGAGACGGCCGACGCTGGCTGGCGTCGGCGCTCGCTGGTGGCCTAGTCGCACTCGTCATTCTCGTCGCGAGCGAACTCCTCGTTCCGCACGCGAATCTCCACGTGGCTAAGGCGGCGCGCCTGCTGACGCACGGCCCGTATCGCTGGGAATTGTTGGGGCTGGGGCTCCTGCTCGGGGTGCTGGTACCGCTCGGTGCGCTGGCCCTCGGTTGGGCGACCGGCACTCTCGGGTTCTGGGGCGCGGTCGCGGCGATCGCCGCGTTGGTCGGACTGTGGGACTACGAGCGGATCTGGATCGAAGCCGGCCAAGACGTTCCGTTGAGCTAGGGGGAAGCGATGCAGGGCGAGCCGAGCAGTTCGGTGGCCGCGCGGCGTGTCGAAGCGCGGACTGTGCGCGAGCCGTTCGTACCCGAGCGGACGAGCGGGTTGGCGAGCTATCCGCCGCCCGAGCGCTGGGACGACTGGGAGGAGCGAGGGCCGGACGGTCGGGTTCGACGTTACTTCCTCATCCCTACCGTGTGCTTCAACTGCGAGGCTGCCTGCGGGCTCCTGGCGTACGTCGACAAGGAGACGCTGGAGATCCGCAAACTCGAGGGACATCCGTTCCATCCGGGGAGCCGTGGGCGGAACTGCGCGAAGGGGCCAGCGACGATCAACCAGGTGAAGGATCCGGACCGGATCCTGTACCCGCTGCGGCGCGTCGGACCGCGCGGCGGAGGGAAGTGGGAGCGCGTCAGCTGGGACGAGGTGCTGGACGACATTGCTGGCCGCATCCGGTGCGCCTTGCTCGAGGGTCGGCAGAACGAGGTGATGTACCACGTCGGCCGTCCCGGCGAGGACGGCTTCATGGAACGCGTCCTCTGGTCGTGGGGCGTGGATGGACACAATTCGCACACCAACGTCTGTTCGTCCGGTGGACGCTTCGGGTACGCGGTCTGGATGGGGGCCGACCGTCCGTCGCCCGACCATGCGAATGCGCGCTTCATCTTCCTGGTCAGCGCTCACCTGGAGAGCGGGCACTACTTCAACCCGCACGCGCAGCGGATCATGGAGGCCAAGCAACGCGGCGCGAAGCTCGCCGTCATGGACCCACGCCTCTCGAATACGGCCGCGATGGCCGACTACTGGCTCCCGGCAGCGCCGGGGACCGAGGCGTTCGTGCTGCTCGCGATCGCCAACGTCCTGATCCAGGAGGACTGGTTCGATCGCGAGTTCGTGCGTCGCTGGACCAACTGGGACGAGTACCTACGGGTCGTCCATCCGGAGTGCCCGGTCACGTTCGAGGAGTTCGTCGCGCGCTTGAAGGAGCTGTACGCCCGCTACACGCCCGAGGCCGCGGAGCAGCTGAGCGGGATTCCGGCATCGACGATCGTCGAGTTGGCGCGCGAGCTCGCCCGAGCGGCACCGGCGATCTCGACGCACAACTGGCGTGCCGCGGCCGCGGCGCACCTCGGCGGCTGGACCGTGCCGCGGGCGCTCTTCTTCCTGAACGTCCTGACCGGCAGCGTGGGAACACCGGGTGGCACGCAGCCCAACATCTGGGACAAGCACGTCCCGCGACCGTTCCGGGAGCCGCCGCGGCAGAAGGTCTGGAACGAGTTGACCTGGCCGAGGGAGTATCCGCTGGCGCATCACGAGATGAGCTTCCTCCTGCCGCACTTCCTCAAGGAGGGACGCGGCAAGCTCGCGGTCTACTTCACGCGGGTCTACAACCCGGTCTGGACCAATCCCGACGGCTTCACCTGGATCGAGGTACTGCAGGACGAGTCGCTCATCGAGCTCCATGCGTGCCTCACGCCGACCTGGAGCGAGACCGCGTGGTACGCCGATTACGTGCTGCCGATGGGCCATGCACCGGAGCGGCACGACACGCACTCCTACGAGACGCATGCGGCGCGCTGGATCGGGTTCCGCCAACCGGTGCTCCGGGTCGCGCGCGAGAAGCTCGGGCGACCGGTCCGGACGACCTACGAGGCGAATCCGGGCGAGGTGTGGGAGGAGAACGAGTTCTGGTTCGAGCTCTCCTGGCGGATCGACCCGGACGGATCGCTCGGGATCCGGCGGTACTACGAGTCGCCGTATCGGCCCGGCGAGCGGATCACGGTCGACGAGTACTACCAGTGGATCTTCGAGCACTCCGTACCGGGGCTTCCAGAGGCAGCGGCTGCCGAGGGGCTGACCCCGCTCCAGTACATGCGCCGGTACGGGGCGTTCGAGCTCGAGAAGCAGCGGTATCGCCAGTACGAGGATCCCGTCCCCGAAGAGGAGCTCGCCCAGTCGTGGGTGGATCCGGAGAGCGGTCGGATCTGGACGCTGGCGCCACCACCGCACACCAGCAACGTCGTGCCGGTTCCCGGGGTGCCGGCCGGACCGCACGGGCGATGGGCCGGGGTACTGGTCGACGGGGAGCCGAAGCGCGGTTTCCCCACCCCGTCCGGCAAGCTCGAGTTCTTCTCGCGGACGCTCTGGGAATGGGGCTGGCCGGAGTACGCGATTCCCTGCGCGATCGAGAGCCACGTCGCGCCGGGCCGGATCGATCGCGCGGCCGGGGAGATGGTGTTGTTGCCGAACTTCCGTGTGCCGACCTTGATTCACACCCGTTCGGGGAACGCCAAGTGGCTCAACGAGCTCACGCACTCCAACCCGCTGTGGCTGCATCCGAGCGATGCGGAGCGGATCGGCGTGCGGACCGGCGACCTGGTCCGGGTGGAGACGGAAATCGGCTACTTCGTCGACCGCGTGTGGGTGACCGAGGCGATCCGGCCCGGGGTGGCTGCCTGCTCGCATCACCTCGGGCGCTGGCGCCTGGCGGAAGGGACCGGCGGGGAGCGCTGGTCGACGGCGCTCGTCCAGATCGAGCGACTGGCGGACGGACGGTACCGCCTTCGGCAACGAGCCGGCGTGCGCCCCTTCGCGAGCGACGATCCCGATTCCGAGTTCGTCTTCTGGAGCGATGCCGGCGTGCACCAGAACCTCACCTTCCCGGTGCAGCCCGATCCGATCAGCGGTCAGCATTGCTGGCACCAGAAGGTGCGCATCGTCAAAGCGGGACCCGAGGACCGGTACGGCGACGTCGTCGTCGACACGCGGAAGTCGATGGAGGTCTACCGGCGCTGGCTCTCGATGACCCGACCGGCGCCGGGGCCGGACGGCACGCGACGGCCGATCTGGATGCTGCGGCCGTACAAGCCGGACCCGAGCGCGTATCGGATCGAAAGTCCGACCGGGCGCGGCGATGGCCCGCGTCCGGGACAGCGATGAGCGGTCGGCGGCTCGGGGCGGGAGGGGCACCGATGCGCGGCTGCGCGGCGCCGGTCCGGAGCGTGCACCCGTGCCGGTGCGAGGACGCGGGCCGGCGCGGACTGCACCGCTGCGATGTGCCCCGCGCGCTCCCAGCACGATCGACCGCGCTTCTCGGCCGTATCGAGGGTGGACAGCGTGGCGACCGGAGGCAGTCGCGTTGCTCGGAGAGCGGTTCCGTCGTGCCGACCGCGGGCTGCTCGGGTCCGGCTCTTCTCGTGCGGTCGCGCCGCTCACCGCAGGGTACCGCCCAGTATCGAGTCTGGCGGGGCGGACCGGCCCGAGCGGAACGACGCGCGGAGGAGGCGTCGCCCGTCGTCGAGGCGGCCGGCCACAGCGAGCGCGCCGGCGACCCGCGGGCGCTTTTCCTCGGATCGTGCCGCCGGTCGCCGATGCGAGGGACGAGCGCGCTCCGAGGCGAGCCGTCGCGGTGATTGACGGAAGGGGTTCGCGTCTGATATACTGAGCACAAATCCCATCATTCTGTGATCGTTCGGGGTACGGTACTGTACCCGAGTAGGGTGTGAACGGAGGAGGCGACGGCATGGCGGAGGTGCTGCAGCCGGACCGCGTGCTCGATTGCAGCGGGCTCCTTTGTCCGCTCCCGGTGATCCGCACCTCGAAGGCGATCAAGGAGATCGCGATCGGTCAAGTCCTCAAGGTCATCGCCACCGATCCCGGGGCGCCGGCCGACATGGAAGCTTGGGCCCGGCAGACCGGAAACGAACTGATCGACGCCCACGAGGAAAACGGCACCTACGTCTTCTTCTTCCGTCGCTTGCGTTGAGGCTGAGAGGAGGCGGCTATGTCGCGTCGCGACCCCGACGCGCCGAAGCGGCTCGCCATCATCGCCAGCAAGGGGACGCTCGACTTCGCGTACCCGCCGTTCATTCTCGGCTCGACCGCGGCGGCCATGGGCTGGGAAGTCGGCATCTTCTTCACCTTCTACGGCCTACCCTTGCTGCTGCGCAATTACGATCCCAAGGTGAGTCCGCTCGGCAATCCGGCCATGCCGCTCAAGATGCCGTTCGGGCCGCCCGCTTTGCGGCAGATCTCCTGGCCGATCCCGGCGCTCGTCGAGGCGTTGCCCGGCTTTTCTCTCCTGGCGACCTCGCTCATGGAGCAGACCTTCAAGCAGAAGGGTGTTCCTTCGCTCCTCGAACTCCGTCAACTCTGCATCGATGCCGGCGTCAACTTGATCGCCTGCCAGATGACGATGGACGTCTTCGGCTTCAAGAAGGAGGACTTCATCCCGGAGTGCACCGTCGGCGGTGCCGCGACGTTCCTCGAATTCGCGGCCGATGCCGACGTCTCGCTGTTCGTCTGATGCGGAGGGCGCGATGGCCAGCGAGGAGACCAAGAAGATCCTCTACGTCCAGACGCACGGGGTCGATACGCCGGAACGCAGTGCGACGCCGTTCTTCCTGGCAGCGGCGGCTGCGGCCATGGAGATCGAAGCGGCGATCTACTTCACGATGAACGGCCCCACGCTGCTCAAGAAGGGGGTGCCCGAGACGCTGGTTGTCCCCAAGGCGGGCGGTGGTGGCGCCAAGCTCAAGCACTTCATCGATCAAGCGCTCGACCTCGGCGTCAAGCTCTATGTCTGCCAGCCGTCGCTCGATCTCCATGGACTCACGCTCGACGACTTGATCGAGGGAGTCCAGATGATCGGCGGTGCCGCCTTCAACCTGATGGCGCTCGAAGCGGATGCGGTAGTGGCGTTCTGATGACGCACTCGACGGCCTACGCGATCGTCCACAGTTGCATCCTGCCGCTCGATCTCTTCTACCGAGTCGAGCAGCACGAGTGGGTGCGCCTGGAACCGGACGGCACGGTGCTGCTCGGCCATACCGACGTGGCGCAGACGGTGGCCGGGCGGATCCTCCAGGTCACCGTCCGCCCCACCGGGCGTCGCTACGCCCGGGACGCGACCGTCGCGGTCGTGGAGTGCGCGAAGTGGTTGGGCGCGTATCGGACGCCGATCGCGGGAGAACTGGTCGAGGCGAACCGGAGCGTGCTCGAGGATCCCGGCCTGGTCAACCGGAGTCCGTACCGGCGCGGCTGGCTCGTGCGGATCGTACCGGAGGATCCGGCGCGCGACCTCGCCGATCTCCTCACCGGGCCGGCAGCGGTCACCGCGTACGACGCCTTCATGACGCGACGGGGTTTGGACGACTGCGTCCACTGCGAAGGGTACGAGCTGCCGTGACGCGCATCCGCGTGTTCACCCACCCGATCTGCCACGGTTGCAGCGAAGCGCTGGCGCTCGTGCAGCGCCTCGCCAGCGAAGAGCCAGCGCTCGAGATCGAAGTGGTCAGCTTGGCGTCGCCGGCCGGACGACGGACGGCGCAGGAAGCCGGGGTGGTGGTCGTCCCGACTCTCGTGATCGACGGCGAGCGGATCGTCGGCGTTCCGACGCTGGAGGAACTCCGCGCGCTGGTGCGGGAGTCCGGTCGAACAGGAGGCCGACCATGAGCGTCATGACTTGGAGCCCGACGAAGGGCGGGGAGCGCTACCGCGAAGTCCCCGAGGAGCGGAAGCGGGCGCTCTTCGAGGAAGTAAAGAGCGATCCACGCTATCCCGATTTCCTCTACGGGTGCTACGAGTGCGGGATCTGCGTCTCGGCCTGCCCTTCGGCTCGCTTCTACGACTTCAGCCCGCGCGTGATCGCCCAGGCCCTGGCGCGCGAGGATGTCGATCGCTTCTACGAGATCCTCATGGAGGACATCTGGAACTGCGCGCAGTGCTTCTCCTGCGTGCGTTGCCCGCGCGGGAACAATCCGGGCGGACTCGTCACGCTGATGCGCGAGGTCGCCGTGCGGCACGGGCTCGAGCAGGCCCAGCAGGCGCTCCAAGGCTACTCGCGGGTCATCTACAAGATCATGCTCAAGGGGAACCAAGTCTCGCCCGACATGCTCCAGCCCGATTTCTTCCCCGACTGGGGCCCCTGGGTCCGCGAATTCAGCCGCAACATGGCGGTGTGGCGCAAGGCGATCCCCGTGGACACCCTCCGTAACATCACCGACGCCGCCTGGCGGACCGACGACAAGACCTTGCGCGAGCTCTACACCATCTGGTTCGAGACCGGGAACATGGAGGTGATCCGCGAGGTGGACGAGGGACTCTACGAGCTCTTGGTCGAGATCATGGAGGAAGAGCTGGAGGCGGCATCATGAGCGAGCACATGCTTCCGCTCACGGAAATCCGCGAGAGAAAGGCGCAGGCTGTCCGTCCGAACCCGGAGGAAGCGCCGCGCCCCGATCTCCGCGAGGAACTCTACGAGCTCGAGGCGCGCGGGGAGCTCATCGTGCAACGGGTCCCCGAACCGTACGTCGAGGTGACCACGAAGTACGGACGAACGAAGAAGGTGCCGATCGATCGTTTGTGGCATCACAAGTCGTGCGGTCAGTGTGGTCATATTCCGGGCTACACGACCTCGATCCTCTGGCTCAATCGGCAGTTCGGGATCGACTACCTGGACCCGACCGACCAGACGTCCTGTACCGGCTGGAACTACTACGCCTCGGCGACGTCGAACGCGGTCGCCCAGATCCTCGTCATGTGCCGGAACTTCGCTGCGGCCTACGAGACCGGCTACTATCCGCTCATCCACTGCGGGACGAGTTACGGGCACTACAAGGAGCTCCGGGAGCAGCTCGTCCACCACAAGGAACTCCGGGACCAGGTCCGGCGTGTCCTGGACAAGCTCGGTAAGCCGTTGGTCGTCCCGGAGGAGATCGTCCACTACAGCGAGTGGGTGCACGTGATGCGGCACCGCATCGCCGAGCGCCAGGTCGTCGACATGCGCGAGGTCACGGCCTGCGTGCATCCGGCCTGCCACTATTACAAGATCGTCGCCGAGGACGCCATCTACGATCCGGACATCTACGGCGGGCAGCGCACGGCGACGGTGACGGCGCTCCTGCAGGCGCTCGGGATCCGCGTCGCCGATTACTCGACCTGGTTCGACTGCTGCGGGTTCGGTTTCCGCCACATCCTCGTCCAGCGCGACTTCACGCGATCCTTCGCGGTCCTCCGCAAGATCGAGGTCATGAAGGACGAGGCGAATCCGGATATGACGGTGACGCACGACACCGGGTGCGTCACCACGCTCGACAAGAGCCAGTTCGCTGCCAAGGCGCATCAGCGGCGCGTCGGCGTGCCGGTTCTGGCCGACTCGCAGGTGGCCGCGCTGGCCATGGGGGCGCATCCGTTCCGCGTGCTCCAGCTGCACTGGCACTCGACTGATTGGCGACCGCTCTTGGAGAAGCTCGGGATCGACTGGCAGCGTTACTGGGCCGAGTTCGAGGAAGATCTCGCGGCGATCGAGCGAGGCGAGAAGCCTGGTCTGACGTGGGAAGACGCCGAGGAACCGGTCATCTCACGGTGAGGGGGCGAGCGTGCAGGAGAACGGACTTCCGGTCCTGGTGATCGGTGGTGGCCCAGGGGGGCTGGAGGCCGCACGGACGGTCGCGGCGCTGGGCGTTCCGGTGCTGTTGGTGGAACGACGCCACCGGCTCGGGGGCACTCCCGATGCGGAACGGTACGCCAAGCTCACCCATCACTTCCGCGATGCCGAGGAAGCGATCGGCGAGCTCGTCGCTGCCGTGACGACGCAACCGCTCGTCGAGATCCTGACGCGGAGCGAAGTGATCGGCTGCGACGGAGAACCCGGTGCCTTCCGCGTGACGCTGCGCACGCCGGACGGAACGCAGGAACGGACGGTCGGTGCCATCATCGTCGCCACCGGCTTCCAGCACTTCGATCCCGGACGCGAGACGCAGCTCTACAACTACTACTCGTTCCCCGACGTGGTCACGCTGAGCGACATGGAAGCGATGCTCAAGGCGCACCAGGTCGTGCGCCCTTCGAACGGTCAGCCGCCCGAGCGCATCGCCTTCATCCAATGCGTCGGCTCGCGTGACCGGCAGATCGGCAACGAGTTCTGCTCCAAGGTCTGCTGCGGCATCGCCTCCAAGCAGGCGATCGAGATCAAGCAGCAGCTCCCGAACGCCCGTGTCTTCATCTTCTACATCGACATGCGGATGTACGGGTACTGGGAGAACGAACTCTACTGGCCCGCACAAGAGCAGTACAAGGTCAACTACGTCAAAGGGATCGTCAGCGAGATTCTCCCGAAAGGCGATCGACTGCTCGTCCGGGGCGAGGACACGACGATGGGTCGGCCGATGGAGATCACGGTCGACCTCGTCGTCCTCTCGGTCGGCATGGAGCCGAGTTCCGGGACGCGCCAGATCGCCAAGATCCTCGGTCTCGCCCAGAACAAGTACGGCTACATCGAGGCCGGCGGGCCGAGCGGCTTGGATCCGGTCGTGACGTCGCGGCCGGGCATCTTCGTCGTCGGCGCGGCGGCACGGCCAGCCGATCTCGACGACACCTTCGCTACGGCTGGGTTGGCGGCAGCGCGTGCGGTCGCGACGCTGCGACGAGCGATGGTCGGTGCGGTATGAGGCTTGCTGGATCCCGCGACCGTTCCGTGGGAGCCGACGTTCGAGAGGAGCGGACCATGGCGCAACGAACCGGACAGAACGCTTTCGTCACCTTCATGGCGAGCGGGGCCGGGAGGTTCCTCCGCATCGTCGCGGGACTCGTTCTCATCCTCCTCGGGCTCCTGGTCGTGCGCGGCACCTGGGGCTGGGTGTTGGCGGTCATCGGGCTGGTTCCGCTCGCTGCGGGAATCTTCGACTTCTGCTTGTTCGGCCCCGTGTTCGGTGCCGGCTTCTGGGGACGCGACATCCGCGGTCGCGCGCGCTAGCGAGGCAGGACGATGAGCCAGCCGCTCCGCCCGAGCCATCTCATCAAGCCGAAGACCGGTCCGGACGACCCGGAGCTCCAGGAGACGCTCCTGGAAGGGTTGCAGCAGGTCGCTCCGCAGGACGTCGCAGCGATCGCGAGCGAGCTCGTCGAGCGTCGCCAGGCCCTCTTGCCGACGCTGGCGACCATCGCGGCAGGTACGGCACCGGAGGAGTGCCGCACGCTCGCTGCCGCGCTCACGGCGACCGCGAAGCAGGCGCGGGAAGCGGCTCGTATCCTCGAAAGCGGGTGTTGCGCCGGGGCTTTCGTACCGCTCCTCGCTGAGGACCTGCCGGTCGAGGACCGGCTCGAGCGGTTCCTCGCTCTTGGCTTGACCGGTGACCGGCGACTCGCGCTCGAACTGGCGACCGGCCTCTTGCATCTGGCGGTACCCCGCCGGTACTGGCTGTGGACCCGCTGGTTGTGGGACGTCGACCATCGGACCGGCCTGCTGCCGCTGCTCGCCTCCTCGACCCATGCCATCGCGGGTGAGGATCCGGCGCGGGACTACCGGCGGCTCGGTGCCTTGATCGCGCTGGGGGCCGAACTCGGCCGCAACAGCGGCCTCCTGCCCGGCGAGCTCGCTGACGACCCTGAGCGCGGTCCGTTCGCGACCGATGCGTTCCTCGCCGTCGCGTACAGCGTCTACCTCTACGGTATCACCAACTGGCGCCTGAGCCGGGAGTTCAACCGGCTCTTGCCGCCCTTGCCGGACCTGGCGCGTCGGCTCCTCGGCTTACCGCGTGCCCGGCAAGCGCAGGCGTGAGAGGAGTCCACGATGGAGCCGAAACTCGAGAAGGTCGCTGAAGTCTGGGAGAAGGAGACCGCGGTCGTCGAAGGTGTCGACATCTCGGGTCCGTGGAACCGGATGTTCGGCCAACGGGTGATCTGGGACTACACGCCGGAGCTGATCGAGAAGATCGCGCAGCTTCCCGGTGGCGAATCGTTCGCCTGGTGCTACCAGTGCGGCAAGTGCGTCCCGGTCTGCCCGGTCGACGTGGTCGGCGACTACGGTCCGCGCAAACTCTACCGCCGGGCGCAGTCCGGCATCGATCTCCTCGACTCGCCGGACCTCTGGTTGTGCACCACCTGCGCCAACTGCCTCCGCGTCTGTCCCAAGCAGGTCGACATGGTGCAGATCATGCCGGCAGCGCGCGAGCACGCGATGCTGAGCGGGCGGACGATCCCGGCGGAACTCCAGCAAGCGCTCGAGTACACAGCGAAGTACGGGAATCCGCTCGGCCAGCCGGCGCGCAAGCGCGAGGCATGGGTGAAGGATGCCGGAGTGCCGGTTCCGATCCTCCACCAGATCCAGCGTCCGGTCGAGTGGCTCTGGTGGGTCGAGTGCTATCCCTCCTACCACCCGCGGGGTATCGACGCCTCGATCGCGCTCGCCCGCATCTTCCATGCGTTGGGTCTCGACTTCGCCATCCTGGGCCGCGAGGAGAAATGCGCCGGCGACTCGCAGCGCCTGGCCGGGGAGCGCGGTCTCTTCGAAATGCTCGCCGAGGAGAACATCCGCACGCTCTCCAAGTACGAGTTCGCACATATCGTCGTCACCGACCCGCACGCGCTCAACGCCTTCCGCAAGCACTATCCGAAGCTAGGCGGCCACTACGACGTGTGGCACTACACGACGTTGCTGGCCCGAGAGCTTCCCAGACTCCAGCCGCTCTTGACGCGGTCGTTGCCCTATCGGGTCACCTTCCACGATCCGTGCTATCTGGGACGACACAACGGCGAGTACGATGCGCCGCGACGGCTCATTCAGGCGATTCCCGGCATCGAATTCGTCGAAATGCTCCGCTGCCGGGAGAACTCCTACTGCTGCGGCGGCGGGGGTGGCGGGATGTGGCTGGACAGTTTCGCCGCCGGCCACCAGCGGCGACGGCTCTCCGAAGAACGCGTGCTGGAAGCGGTGGCGACCGGTGCCGATACGCTGGTCGTCTGTTGCCCGTACGAGGTCTCGCGCTTCGAGGACGCTGCCAAGTCGACGGGGGTCGACGACCGGCTGCGGGTTCGGGATATCGCGGAGCTCCTGGCGGAGGCCATGGGGTCGAGCGGGGAGGCAGCGGCATGACGATCGTCGTCGTTCTGGAACAGGTGCCGGACGTCGTCGAGGAACTCTCGCTCGCACCGTTGGGCACGGATTTGGCTCGTGATGCGGTGAGCTACGTGCTCAACGAGTACGATGACCATGCCCTCGAAGAGGCGCTCCTGCTCGCCGAAGGGAGCGGAGACGACGTCGTCGCGGTCGGCATCGATACGACCGGCGAACTCGATCAGGTGCTCTACACGGCGCTCGCCAAAGGAGCGAAGCGGGCGATCAAGCTCGCCGGCGATTTCGAGGGGACGTGGGTCGGCACGCGGGCGGCCGCACGCCTGCTGGTACCGATCATCCGCGAACTTTCCCCGCGGCTCGTCCTGACCGGCGTGCAGGCGCCGGACGATCTCGACGGGCAGCTCGCCCCGACGCTGGCGGCCCTGCTCGACTGGCCGCACGCGAGCGTCGTCATCGGTACGGAGCTGGCCGACGGCGCGGTGCGCGCCCGCAAGGAACTCTGGGGCGGCCTGACGATGCACCTGGAACTCGCACTCCCGGCCGTGCTCGGGATCCAAGCGGCTCGGCAAACGCCGCGGTACGTCCCGGTCGGTCGGGTGCGGCAGGTCATGCGCGAAGCGACGATCGAAACGCGGGAAGTCGAGATGGTCGCGGACGGGAGCCCGCGAGTCGAGCGGCTGCGGCTTCCGGAGGAGACGGCCCAAGCGGAGTTCCTGAGCGGCAGCCCGGCCGACATCGCTGACCGACTGATCGAGCTGCTGCGGGCCCGCGGTCTGCTGTGAAGGAGGAGCGGTCGTATGGCGCACGGGATCGCCGTTCTCGTCGAGCATCTGGAAGGGCAGGTGACGGACGTCACCTACGAGTTGCTCGGTCTGGCGCGACGGATCGCGGACACCGACGGCGCCGAGGTCGTCGCCTGCCTGCTGGGCCACGGCGTACGGCACGTCGCCGAGCGGCTCCCGGCCGATCGGGTCGTTCTCGTCGAGGATCACGCCCTCCACTACCTCGCGCCGGAAGCGACCGCCCGGACGTTCGCCGCGCTGCTCCGGGGCGAACGACCATGGCTCGCTCTGGTACCCAATACGGCGATCGGCATGGACGTCGCTGCCTGGGTCGCGGCAGCGCTGGACTGGTCGCTCGTCGCCTACTGTCAGGCGTTCGATCGCCGGGACGGGCGCTGGGTGGCCACCGCCCAGTTGTTCGGGGGCAAAGTGCTCGCCGACGTCCCGCTCGGGAGCGACCCGGTGGTCGTGAGCGCGCTCGCCGGCGCGTTCGCGGCCGATGCCGTGGAACCGGGGCCACCGGGGACGATCGAGACGCAGGAGCCCCCGGCCGAGCTGGCGACCCTGCGGACGTGCTCGGTCAGGCTCGAGCGGCCGGAGGTGGCCGACATCGACATCACCCGAGCGGAGAAGATCGTGGCGGTCGGACGGGGAATCGAGAGCAAGGACAACCTGGAACTCGCCGAACAGTTGGCCGAGGCACTCGGAGCGGTGCTGGCGGCGTCTCGACCTCTGGTCGACGCGGGGTGGTTACCGCGTTCCCGGCAGGTCGGGAAATCGGGCCTCAAGGTCAAGCCGAAACTGTACCTCGCGCTCGGCATCAGCGGAGCTCCGGAGCACCTCGAAGGGATGAAGGACGCGGAACTGATCGTCGCGGTGAACAAGGATCCCAAAGCACCGATCTTCACGGTCGCCGATTACGGTGTCGTCGCCGATCTCTTCGACGTCGCCGAAGCGTTGTTGGAACGGCTGGAGGGCTGACACCGTGCTCACGACACCGGAACGGATCGCGTTCGTTCTCGTTGCGCTCGTCTCGCTCGCACTGACAGCCCACGGTGCCCGGCGGATCGTGCGTGCGATCGGGCGAGGGCAGGGACGACCGCGCTGGAGCACGTTCGTCCGCCGGGTCGTACCGGTGAGCCTGGAGATCCTGCTCCAGCGACCGATCTTCCGGACGCGACCGCTCGTCTCGCTGCTCCATGCCGGCGTCTTCTTCGCCTTCGTCTTCTACGGGCTCGTCAACGTCCTCGATCTCGCCGAGGGGTTCGCCGGTGTCAGCACCGTGCACCGTGGCGGTATCGTCGCCGCGTACAACCTCGTCGCCGACCTCCTGAGCGTGGCAGCGCTGATCGGAATCACCGGCCTCCTGGTCCGCCGTTTCGGGCTTCGCCCGTTCCGGTTCAACGAGCGGGTGCTGCTCCTGCCGAGCGTGCGCTTCGGTATCTCGCGCGATTCCGCGATCGTCGGCGGCTTCATTCTGCTGCACGTCGGCTCGCGCTGGCTCGGCCAAGCGGTACGGGTGGCCGAGAGCGGTCGCCGGGACTGGAGCCAGCCGACGGCCAGCCTTGTTGCGACGTTGCTTTCCGAATGGCCCGACGCGACGCTGACCGTCGCGAGCCACGTGACCTGGTGGCTGGCGCTGGGCCTGATCCTCGCCTTCCTCCCCTACTTTCCGTACTCGAAGCACATCCACCTCTTCATGGCGCCCCTCAACCTGATCCTGCGCGAGGAGCGGCCGCTCGGGCAGCTCGAACCGCCGGTCATCAGCAATGGTCAGGTGGGGAGCGATCGTCTGGAACAGCTCCGCTGGTACCAGCTGCTCGACGCCTACGCTGTCTCTTATACACATCT
>JANZZC010000031.1 GCA_026419575.1 Thermomicrobium sp.
CTCTTCCTCCTAGCACTGGCGGCATGGCTGGCGAACCGGGTCGGCCGAGGTACCACGGTTCGGTTGGGATTGGCTGCGCTCGGCGTCGGGGCGCTCGGTTGGGGGTTGGGCTGGTCCTCCCTCCACCCGTATCTCGCCGCCGTGCTCGTCGGCTGTTGGGCCTTCGTCGACGTCGGCTGGTGGGCGCGCCTCGGCGACGAGGCGGGGTGGACGACGAGCTACGGGATCGGCCTGGCCGCGATGGCCGGTGCGATCGGGATCGGGCTCTTCGTCACGCCGGTCCTCGGTGGCGTCGGTCCGCTGAGCGGGGCGGTGCTCGCGCTGGCGGCGTTGCTCGGTGCGGCGTTGCTCCTGCCGAGCGAAGCGTCGCTCCCGCAGCCGGCGCTTCCGGTGCCCGATCCGCCGGTCGCGCAGGACGGCGACATGGTCGCCAGCCTGGTGGAGACGACCGTGCCGTCGTTGCCGGTCCGGCTCAGCGCGCGGGAGCGTCGCATCCTGGAGCTCCTGGCTCGCGGCGCGAGCAACAAGGAGATCGCGCAGGAACTCGGGATCAGGGAAGGCACCGTGCGTACGCACCTCGAACGCCTCTATCGCAAGCTCGGTGTGCGTTCCCGCACGGAAGCGGCGGCCTGGTATTGGCGGATGGTCGCTGGCCGCGAGGAGCGGAGCGGGACGACCGGCGATCCGCTCGAACGCTGAAGCGACCAGTCCGATGGCCCGCGAGAGACGCCCGATGTCGGCTGAGCGTACTGATCGGCGTAACCGCGAGCGGCGGTACGCGCGGAAGGTTGCGGCTAGGCGAGCATCGCTGGATCGGCTAGGATTCTCGGCACGACGGTGCCCGATTCGCGGGCCACACCAGGGGGAGGATCACCGATGCACACCGCCTGGCGCGACCCGGAAGCCGAGCAGCGCATCCTTTCGGCGATCGATCTCGAAGAGCCGTGGGCCGCAATCGAAGCGTTCGCGCAACTCGTGCGCTTGTCCGGGAGCCCGGAGGAGCGGGAGGCGCTCGACTATCTGACCGACCGACTGGAGCGGTGGGGGATCCCCTACCGGGTGTTCTGGCCGGCCTGTCTCGTGTCGTATCCGGTCTACGCGACGCTGCGGATCGTCGCCCCGGAGGCCAAGCCGATCCGCGCCAAAACGCTCGCCTTTTCTCCCTCGACCGAGGGGGCGGAGGTCGTCGGGGAGCTGGTGCCGGTCACGGCGGAACAGGTCGCGGGAATCGAGGGGATCTTCGGGAGCGCACTGCCCGGTCAGCTCCCCGACCTTCGGGGCAAGGTCGCGCTCGTGGACGGTTTCGGGTTCGCCGCGCAAGCGGTGCGCTGGGCGGCGACCGGTGCGATCGGCGTGATCTTCGTGCATCCTGGGGAAGCGATCCACGAAGGGATCGCGACGACCTCGTGGGGTTCTCCCGACCTCGATGCGGCCGGTACGGTTCCGGCCGTACCGGTTCTGGCCGTCTCCCGGCCGGACGGCGACGCCTTGCGGGAGCTCGCGGCGCGGCAACCGGTGACGGTCGCCTTCTCGACCGCGGTCGAGACAGTCTGGCGGCCGATCCCGGTGCTCGTGGCGGAGATTCCCGGGACGCAGGCGGCCGACGAGTTCGTGCTCCTGCACGCGCATCTCGACTCCTGGCACGTCGGCGTCGGCGACAATGCGACCGGCGACGCGACCCTGCTGGAATTGGCGCGGGTCTTCTGGCAGCACCGCGAACAGTTGGTCCGCACGCTCCGGATCGCCTGGTGGTCCGGTCATTCGCACGGGCGGTACGCTGGATCGACGTGGTACGCCGATGCCTTCGCGCAGGATCTGGTTCCGAACTGTATCGCCCACGTCAACTGCGACTCGCCCGGCTGCCGCTGGGCGACGGAGTACCGTGACGTGGCGGCGATGGCCGAAGCAGCGGCGCTCGTCCGGACGGCGATTCGCGACGTGACCGGTCTCGAGGCCACGACCGCGCGGCCGCCGCGCGCCGGGGACTACTCGTTCACCAACCTGGGGATCACCGGCTGTCTCATGCTCTTGTCGACGATGCCCGAAGAGCTGCGGAGGGCCAAGGGTTACTACCCGGTCGGCGGCTGCGGCGGCAACATCGTCTGGCACACCGAGGAGGACACGCTGGAGGTGGCCGATCCGGACCTGCTGCTGCGCGACATGCGGGTCTACGCGGCTGTGGTCCTGCGGCTACTCAACGCGCCGATCCATCCGCTCGACTTCCGCGCGACGGTACGGGAGATCGAAGAGCACCTCCACCGGTACCAGGAGGCGGCCGGAGAGGCGTTCGACCTCCGCCCGGCCTTGCAGGCAGCCGGCAACCTGCTGACGACGCTCGACCGCTTCTACGAGCACACGGCGCTCCTGTTGGATCGACCAGTGGACGATCCCGAGGTGCGTCGGGTGAACGCGATGCAGCGTGGACTCGCGCGGCACCTCGTGCCGGTGAACTACGTACGCCGCGGCCGCTTCCGGCACGATCCGGCCGAGCCAATCCCGCCGATTCCGGAACTCGCGGCAGCGGTGGAGTTCCCGCACCTGGAGCCGGAAAGCGACCGCTGGCATCGGGTGCGCACGCATCTCTTGCGCGGGCAAAACCAGGTGGTCTGGTCATTGCGGCAAGCGCACCGGCGGGTCGCCGAGCTCCTCGCATGAACGATGGGACGGTTCCTCTGACGACCGGGACCGGCCCGAGCCGAAAGCGACGCTCCGGGATGACCCCGCGGCGGCTGTGCGCCGAGCGCCCGGCCCGGCGAATCGGGGCGGGGAAGCGGAGTAGCCTGGCGAACGGCTCGGGACGAAGCGGTCAGATCCGTACCGCCGTGCCGGCGACCGTGACCATGAGCATGTTGCTCCCGCCCATATCGATCGTCTCGTAGTCGATGTCGACGCCGATCACCGCGTTGGTGCCGAGCTGGCGCGCCGCCTCGGCCATCTCCTGGAACGCGATCTCGCGAGCCTTGCGGAGTTCCTTCTCGTAGGCTCCCGAGCGCCCGCCGACAATATCGCGGATCCCGGCGAAGAGATCGCGGAAGATGTTCGCGCCGAGGATCGCTTCGCCGGTCACGACGCCGAGATACTCCTTGACCGGTCGTCCTTCGACCGAGGTCGTCGTCGTGATCAAGAGGTCCGTCGTTGCCATCGTCGATCTCCCTTCCGCGCGGTCGTGCTCGCGCATCGGATAGTAGCAAGGCGGGAGCCGAGACGGTAGTGCCCCGTTTCCGGAGCAGAACCCCGGGACCCGCCACCGGAGACGATCCCCGTCGGGGGTACGCTCGCGTGCGCCCGACCGGCCCGGCAGGGGCAGTAAGAGGACGCTACCCTGCCGCGCCGCATGGACCGGCAGGGCGACGCACGCGTCGCCTCGACGGGGATGACGCACGACGTTCCGGTGGTGGACGACCAGCAACCACGCACCCCGACCAGCCGACGGCGGTTCTCTGCCGTGGTCACCCGTGCGTGACCCATCGGGTCAGGCGCGCTCGATCCGCCAGCTCGCCGGGACCGCCGGTCCCGGCGACGTCGCCGTGCCGGTGGCGCAGCCAACCACCACGCCAATTCTCACGGTCAGGCGCCGCACCGGCGGTGGACGACCGACGGTTCGTCCCGACGGGGGAACGGTCAACCTGGTCAGCTGCGACCGCGGGTACATGCGGCGGTCACCGTCATCCCGTCGGGGTGGCGCCTGTGTGACGATTGCCCCCGGAGGAGTCGGACGTGCCAGACCCGCGGCCTGTCAGGGTCGCGATCCACCTCGGGGCATGCGGCGCGCCCGGGCAGCGCGCGGACTGCCGCGGTCGATGGCCGGCGGTTCGACATCGTGCTTGCCGGCGCGGCGGGCGAGGCATGCCTCGCCCCGGCATCAACAATGGTCTGTGGCTGACGTGCCTGACCCTTCCGGAACGGGCTTCGCCAGGCACTGTGCACCGAGGCGCGCGACAGACGCCGGGACCGACCTCGCCCGCCGTGCCGGTATCCCGAGCCGTGGGAGCGGGGCGGTGCGGGTGCGGCCCGCCCTCAGCGCGCGACCCAGCTGTTGAAGCGCTCGACCACTTCGTCGAGGTGGTCGGCCCACCACTGGTAATCGGGATAGACCTGGAGCGTCTTGTTCTGCGGCGCACTGGGCAGAACGGCGACCCGCTCGGGCGGCAGCGCCTCGAACGCCTTGCGGTTGGCCGGGCCATCCGGGTAGATCTCGGCGAAGGCGCGCTGGACCTCCGGCCGGAGGGCGAAGTTGATGAAGTCGTGGGCGACGTCGACGTTCTTCGACCCGCGGGGGATGACCAGCGAGTCGCTCGAGAGGCGGCCCTGGTTCCAGGTGTAGCCGAGTTGCGTGTTGCCCTGCTCGATGAGGAACTGGATGCGGGCGATCCAGGCATCGGTGAGGTCGACCTCGCCGTCGGTGAGGAGTTGTGCCGGCTGCGCGCCCGCTTCCCACCAAACGGTGATGTGCGGCTTGATCCGGTCGAGCGAGCGGAAGGCGCGGTCGATGTCGAGCGGGTAGAGCTGGTCGATCGGTACCCCGTCGGCGAGCAGTGCCGCCTCGATCGGCCCCCACTGGGCGTACTTCTGGAAGGCGCGGACACCGGGGAAGCCTTGGACGTCCCAGAAGTCGGCCCAGCTGTTGGGCAGCTTGTTCGGGAACTTGTCCTTCCGGAAGGCGAGGCAGGTCGAGTAGTAATAGTAGCCGACCCCGTGCTCGAGGATCAGCTCGGGGAAGATGTCCTGCGTGTCGATCTTGCTGTAGTCGAGCGGTTCGAGGAGGTTGAGCCGCCCCATCGGGATGACCGACTCGGTGCCGACGTCGACCACGTCCCACTGGACGTTGCCGGATTCGACCATGGTGCGGAGCTTCGCCTCGTCGGTCGTGTCCTCGACGATCTGGCAGCCGGTGAGGCGGGAGAACGGCTCGTAGATCGCCCTGCGCAAGGCGTCCTGGAGCGCCCCGCCCCAGGAGGTGACGACGAGCGTCCGTCCCTTCCAGCGGTTGGGGTCGTCGTAGCCGGGCACGGTGAGCGCGGCCGGTGCGGCGGTCGGCGTCGCGGCCGGGG
>JANZZC010000060.1 GCA_026419575.1 Thermomicrobium sp.
CCCTGGGCCAGACCGCCGTGGACTTGCCCTTCGACGAGGAGCGGGTTGATGCGCGGGCCGCAGTCGTCGACCGAGTAGTACTCGAGGATCTTGACCTCACCGGTGTCGGGGAAGACCTCGACGACCGCTACGTGCGTCCCGAAGGGGAAGAGGACGCCCGGCGGCGCGTAGTAGTCAGCGACGACCAGACCGGGCTCGATGTCGGCCGGGAGGCCCGGGCTGTAGGCGGCCTGGGCGATCTGCGCCAGCGTCACGGCGCGGTCCGGTGCGCCCTTGACGCGGTACTTGCCGTCGGCGAACTCGATGTCCTCGACCGCCGCCTCCAAGAGGTGCGCGGCGATGCGCATCGCCTTCTCGCGGATCCGGCGCGCGGCGACGAGCATCGCGCCACCGCCGACCGCCAGGCTGCGGCTTCCCATCGTGCCGACGCCCTCCGGAACGCTTTGCGTGTCACCGTGGAGGACGACGATCTGATCGAAGTCGGCACCGATCTCGTCGGCGATGATCTGCGCAAGCGCCGTCTCCAGTCCCTGGCCGTGGGGCGAGGTGCCGGTGTAGGCGATCACCGCGCCGGTTGGCTCGACCCGGATCGCAGCGCTCTCGTAGGGACCGAAACCGCAGATCTCGGTATACGAAGCCAGGCCGATGCCGATGTAGCGACCCTGCTGGCGGAGCTCCTGCTGCTTCCGGCGCCACTCGTGGTAGCGGGAGATCTCCAACGCCTTGTTCAGAGCCTTCTCGTGGTCGCCCGAGTCGTAGTGCGCGCCGGCCGGCGTCTGGTACGGGAACTTGTCGGGCGGAATGTAGTTGATGCGTCGCACCTCGGCCGGGTCCTTGCCGATCCGGCGGGCGAGGAGATCCATCATCCGCTCGATGTAGTAGGCGGCCTCCGGACGGCCGGCGCCGCGGTAGGCACCGATCGGTGTCTTGTTGGTGCAGACGCTGTAGGTCTCGATCGAGACGTTCGGGATGTCGTAGACGCCGACCGACATCATCGCGGTCAGCGGTGCGAGCAGCATCACCTTCGGGTAGCCGCCGAGGTCCTGGATCACCTTGAGGCGCAGGCCGAGGACTCGTCCCTCCTTCGTGGCGGCGAGTTCGTAGTAGGCTACCTGCCCGCGTCCCTGGTTGGTCGCGATGAAGTGCTCGGAGCGGGTTTCGTACCACTTGACCGGACGATGGGTGTGGAGCGCGATCGCCGCGAGGATGATGTCCTCTGGATAAGCGCCGATCTTGGCGCCGAAACCGCCGCCGACCTCGGGCGCGATGACCCGTACCTGACCGTGGCTGAGCCCGAGCGCTTGGGCCAGCGTGTTGCGGTTGTTGTGCGGTGCCTGCGTCGAGGACCAGACGGTGACGCCGCGGGTCAGCGGATCGGGGGCAGCGGCGACGGCCCGGGGCTCCATCGGAACGGAAACGAGCCGCTGCTGGTAAAAGCGCTGCTTGATGACGATATCCGCCTCGGCGAACGCCTTCTCGATGTCACCGTGCTGGTGGCTCGTGTGCATGGCGATGTTGTTCTTGAGCGTCGCGTGGATTTGCGGCGCGCCGTCCTGCATCGCTTCCTCGGGGTCGATGACCGCGGGGAGCGGCTCGTACTCGACCCGCACGGCCTCGGCGGCGTCGTAGGCGCGATAGCGTTCGGTGGCCAGCACGACCGCGATCGGTTGGCCGACGTAGCGGACGCGGTCGACAGCCAGGAGCTCGTGCTGCGGCGGACCGGCCTGCCCCTCCTGCTGGGCCGGGGCCTCGCCTTCTCCCTCGCCACCGCCGAGTTGGACCGCCCCCTTCAGCCACTGGCCGAGTTCCTTGTGGGTGATCACCGCGACGACGCCCGGCAGAGCGAGCGCCGGCGAGGGGTCAATGCTCTTGATGACCGCGTGCGGGTAGGTGCTGCGGACGAACGCGGCGTAGAGCATGCCGCCGAGCTGGAGGTCATCGACGTACTGGGACGATCCGGTGATGAGACGCGGGTCTTCCTTGCGACGGACGCGAGCCCCGACCATCCGACTGAGTACCATCGCCGAACCCCTTCCCTACCGGTGCCGTTCCGCTTCGACACCAGTATAGCGGAGATTCGCCTCATTGTCAGGAATGAACTGTCTCGCGCGGCCCTCGCCGGACTGATGCACCGTCCGTTCAACCGGATCGAGAGGTCGATAGTTGATCGCTCAAGATTGTATTCGTCGACAAAAGACGGTCCGTAAAATTGTAATCGGCAACCTTGACGTGCCTAGAGCGTCGCAGCAAATTGTTTCATGAGGAGATTCGTTTCGTTTTCGGCGACTGGAGGGTGGGCATGGAGTATCTCCTGCAGCCTGAGGTGCGGGCGGAGCTCGAAGAGCGGATTCGTCGCATCGAGGAAGGAGAGCGGCCGGAGC
Source organism: Thermomicrobium sp. (assembly GCA_026419575.1). Taxonomy (GTDB): domain Bacteria; phylum Chloroflexota; class Chloroflexia; order Thermomicrobiales; family Thermomicrobiaceae; genus Thermomicrobium. Next base: position 2,382 of record JANZZC010000060.1, read on the forward strand.
CCTTCACCACTCTCGACTGGGTCTACATGTGGGTGGTGACTGCGGTCGTCTTGTTCCTCTTCGTGGCACTCGTGATCAATCTTCTGCTGCATCGTTCGTGAGAGGGGTGGGGACGTGAGCGCGTCGCGTGAGCAGTCCGTCCAGCGGGAAGTCTTCTTCGGCATCCTCCCGGTACTGCGAGGGGAGCGTCAGTTCGGCCTGCTCGATTTCCTCCTCGTACAAGTCGGGTTCGGCATCGCGGCCTGGAGTTTCCTCGTCGGCGGCTATACGGGGTCGGTGCTTCCAGCAGGCCCAGCGATCGCCGCGATCCTCTTCGGGAACGCGATCCCGGTCTTTCTGATCAGCGTGTTGGCGGTGCTCTACGCTCGCTACGGTGTCGATACGTTCATCGGTGCCCGCGCGATCTTGGGGCCACGTGGGTCCAACATCTTCCTGATCATCTTCGCGGTTCTCAATCTGGGCTGGATCACCATCGCCTGCTTCATGCTCGGCGAGTCGGTGATTCGCGTCGTGGCGGCTTTCGGCGGTCCAGAGTGGCTGGCTAGCCGAACGGTCGGTGCACCGATCTTCGCGCTCGTCGCCTTTGCCATTGCTTGGTGGTTGGCTCTGCAGGGGCCCATCGCTATCCGGCTGTTCATTCGGGTCGGTGTGCCGGCGATGGTGCTCATCATCCTCGGCTTGATTTTCTACATCTTCGTTCACAACGGTGTCTCTGCGGTGTGGAATGCGCAGCCGCCGAGCCCGTACGACTCCCCGGTGCGCGGGCTTGCGTCCGCGATCGAGTGGAACGTTGGCCTCGGCTTCTCCTGGCTACCCTATATCGGGCAGTGGAACCGGCTTGCGAGGGACGAGCGCACCGCGCTGATCGGGACCTATCTCGGCTGGGGCGTTCTACTCAACGTCGCGGCGATCCTCGGGGCACTGACGGCCTTGCTCGTCGGGACTTATGAGCCGACCGAGTGGATGATCCAAGCTGGTGGGCCGCTCTTCGGATTGTTCGGTCTCTTCATGCTGATCCTGGCGAACCTCACATCGGCGACGGTGCTCATCTACTCGCAGAGCTTGAGCATCAAGACCCTGTTCCCGAACTGGAAGTGGACTACAGCACTCCTGACGACGGTTCCCGCTGCTCTCCTCATGCTCACTCCGGCGGTCTACGACCGGTATACCGCGTTCCTGTCGTACATCTCGTTCATCATGGCCGCCTATGGTGGCGTAATGGTGGCGGACTACGTCTTCATCCAGCGGTTCCATATCTCGCTCCGTGACCTTTATCGGCAGCATGCCGGACGCTACCAGTACCTCGCTGGCCTCAACTGGGAGGCCTATGTCGCGATCGTCCTCGGTGGTGTCTTCTACTTCTGGACCTACGATCCGGCGAACGATCGTGCTGGTCCGCTGTTCACCTACCTGACGGCGGGCATCCCCACTTTCTTCTTGACTGCGGTTGTCTATCTGGCCCTCACCTACGTGACGCGGCGGCTATCGGTACCGCAAGCGCGGGAGAAGGTCACGCTCGAGCGTGGCACGTGAGACTCGGCATGGGATGGCTTCGTAAGAAGGGAGTGCGGCGATGAGCGATGAAGCCCGTGTCACGGCGCCGGAAACAGCAGGAGGGAACGGTCATCGACCGGTACGGGAGGTCGAGCAGGAGTTCGTGCGCGGCCACCTGCTGCAGGCCTACGGGTGCTTCAGTTCCGGACACAAGTTCTGCCGGGAGGTCTGCCCCGTCTATCAGGTGACACGGAACGAGCAGCATACGCCGACCGCGTTTCACGCGAACGTTGTCGCGATCGAGAAGGGTGCCGCGCATCTCGAAGACGTCGCCGAGAACTACAGCTACTGCACCCTCTGCGGAGGGTGCGAGTTGCGGTGCCCCAACACCTTGTTCGTCGGCGACTTCTATCGCAATCGCACGCGGACGGTGAAGCTCGTCCAGGACATGCGTGCCGCCGCGAACCAGGCTGGGTTGGGACTCTGGCCGCGGTGGCAACGTTGGGTCGAGGCGACCATGGTCGGCAAGAACGAGCCGGTGCTCGACTACGAGAATATCCAACCGGTCGACCCGAACCGGGTCGCTGACTGGGCGAAGGATCTGCCCTTCGAGATCCCGCGGGGCGGCGAGAACATTCTCTTTGTCGACTGCGAGGCGGCCTATTATCGGACGAGCTTGCCGAAAGCGGTGGCGAAAATACTCCATGCCGCGGGCGTGCCGTTCGGTCTCATGTACGAGCAGTGGTGCTGCGGCGGCCCTTCGCTCGAAATGGGCTATCCCGACCATGCTCGCTACCTCGCCGAGCACAACGTCGCTGACTGGAAGAAGGCCGGTGCCAAGCGCGTCTTCGTGCTCGATCCACACGACTACATCAGTTTCGTCGACATGTATCCCCAGTTCTTCCCGGAGGAGGAACTCCCGGAATTCGTCTTCATGATCGATTTCGTTGCCGAATTGCTCGATCAAGGCAAGATCCGCTTCGTCAAGCCGATCGAGAAGACGGTCACCTACCATGATCCATGCCGAATGAACAAGCGGCTCGGCAAGTGGGAGGCGCCGCGGAAGATCCTGCGGGCGATCCCTGGCTTGACGTTCATCGACGTCGATCACGTGACGCAATGGGCATACTGTTCGGGCGCCGGTGGCGGCTTCGCCGTGGAGCATCCCGATTTGGCCAAGAAGATCGCTGACCTGCGCATCGCTCGGGCGAAGGAACTCAACGTCGAAGCGCTGGTGAGCGCCTGTCCATGGTCGGAGCGACCGCTCACGTCCTCGGGACGCGAGCAACAGCTCGAGGTTCTCGACTTGCTCGAACTCGTCGCCGAGGCGATGGGGTTGAACGACTGAGGGGCGGAGGCGCAGAGATGGCAACCTTGACTCTCCCGAATCCGGTCACCGACAAGGTGATCGCTGAGCTGGAAGCAGCGCTCGGCAAGGACAAGGTACGCACCGATCTCGGCGCACGCATCGCCCGCACGCGGGTCCCCGCGCCGTTTCCGGTGCATCGTTTCGCCGAGTACATGCCGGATGTCGTGGTCCTTCCGGAGACGGCTGAGGAGGTTTCGGCGATCCTGCGCATCGCGAATCAGTACCGGGTTCCGGTCGTTCCGCGCGCCGGCGGCACTGGATTGGCCGATGGGGCAGTGCCTCTGCACAAGGGGATCCTGCTCGACATCAAGAAAATGAACAAGATCATCGAGCTCGACCTCATCAATCGCACGGTCACCGTCCAGCCGGGCCTCAATATGTTGAAACTCAACGAGTTTCTTGCACCGTACGGGGTGTTCTATCCGGACGACCCTGCGTCGTATCCGGTTTCGATCATCGGTGGTCGTATCGGCACCAGCGGCTGGTCGCTGATCGGATCACGCTACGGACATACCCGAGACCTGGTCATCAGCCTGCAGGTCGTCCTGCCGACCGGCGAGATCGTCCGCTTGAGCGACGGCGGCGGGGCCCCGAAGGTACGGAAGGCATCAACCGGGTATAACCTCAAACAGCTGTTCATCGGTACCCAGGGCACGCTGGGAGTGGTCACCGAGGCGACGCTCGAGCTGTTCCCGAAGCCCGAAGCCGAGCTCGCCGCCTTCTTCGGATACGAGTCGTTCGACGAAGCCTACCGGAGCACGGGAGCGCTCTCGACGTCTGGACTGGGCACGCTCGCCGCGGTCATTCTGTTCGACGAACGGAAAGTCGAGTATCTTCGCCGGGACGACGAGGCCTACATCCCGCTCCCGGAGCGTATCAAGGCGGTCGTCGCTACCGCTCTGTACGGCGTGGAGGAGGAGGTTCGGGCTGCAGCGAATCGCCTCTTCCGTATTGCCAAGGAGACCGGTGGAGAGTACCTCGGGGACGAGCTCTCGGCCGGGGACTGGGCTTCGCGGCATGATCGCTATGCCACCCCGTTGCATGGGCGCTTGCCCGACGGCACGGTCGTGCCGATGAGCTGGCACTGCGAAGATGCCGCGATCATCTATTCGGAGCTGCCGGCGATCAAGCAAAAGTGGCACGAGATTACGGATCGATATATCCGGCAGTACGGAATCTTCGATAACTGGGGCATGTTCTTCTACAGTAACAATCCGTACAAGGGTTGGGGCGATTATCTCGTGGAAATCGATATCGGTATCTGGGAGCAGGCGCTGAACGAAGAGACGTGGCAGGCCTGGGTGAATCTCAAACGGGAAATTACCCGTGCGACGCTCGAGCATCAGGGGTCGATCAGTGCGTGCCATGGTGCCTGCCGTGAGGGCGACGCCGAGTTCATTCCGGTAGAGATGCATGAAGGCGGCTTCGAGTTGATGAAGAAGATCAAGCGCTTGCTCGATCCGAACAATATCCTCAATCCGAGCAAGAACTACCTGCACCTAGCATACGTCGACGAGGAGGGTGCGCCATGAAGCAGGTCCGCAAGGGGGTAGTTCTTCGGCGGGAGGATCTCCATGTGTTCGAGGTCGATCCGGCGTTGATGTCTCGCGTCCCGCAGGACGTGACTGACATCGAGCAAGCGAGGATCGTGAAGAACCGCTGGGAGTATCTCGACTGGATGCACCGTCACTTCGCACACAAGACCGTGCTGCTCAGTGAAGTGACGGCTGCACCGAGCCAGGGACCGGGGCAGGCCGGACACTGAGCAGATCCTCTCTCCTCACCTTCAGCGAAGGGGCGCCGACGTCGGCGCCCCTTCGCCCCGTCCTACCGGCGAGTGGCTACCACCACGAGGTCGATCGCGCGGGCTAGGTCGCCCGGCCCGATGGTGAAGTCGTCGACGCCGATCGCTTCGACCAGGCGGCGCTGGCGTGCGTTCACCCAGCGCCGGACGGCGAGCGTGCCGATCGCGTGCAGGGACGCGCGCAGCTCTACCGGGAGCCGCCGGACGAGGCCGAATCGGTCCCAGCGCAGCAGGCGCTCGACGAGCCGCCGGTTGGCTGCCCGGTAACGCGCGACGCGCTCGCTCGGGAAGACTCCGAGGAGTTCGACGTCCTGGAAGAAGGGACTGCAGAGCCGTCGCAAACCCTCCGCGTCGTATTCCCGCACGTGATGCGGGTTGAGCCCAGCGAGGACGGCCGACCGGTTCGGCGTGGTCATGAGGAGGATACCCTCGGGGACGAGGACGCGGCGTGCCTCGGCCAGGAACCGTTCCGGTTCGCGGAGATGCTCGAGAACTTGGAAACAGCACACGACGTCCAGGCTCTCGTCGCGGAACGGCAGGCGATCGGCGCGCGCCCGAACCCAGGCGAGGCGCGGCGCACCGTACCGCCGACGGGCCTCGCGCAGGACGTTCCCGTCGTCGTCCAGGCCGACGGCGTACCGTGCGCGGGCAGCGAGTTCGGCGGTCCCGTACCCATCACCACAGCCCATGTCCAGGACCCGCTTGCCGCGCACGTGGTCGCTCGCCCAGCGATAGGCGGCGAGACTCTGCCAGTAGGTCACGCGGAGCGCCCAGCTCTCCGGCGCGACACGTTCGGTTGTCGGCCATTTCGGCATCATGATCCTCCGGAGCGCCTGGATCGACTTCGGCTATGCTTGCAGGAGGCGACCCACGACGGAGGGGAGTTTCCGCATGCCCGCCGCGACGCTTCCGCCCGCTACCTGGCTCGGCCCGGTGACGTTGCGCATCGCCGACGAGCAGCTGATCCGCCTCTTCTACCACGGTGTGCTCCGCTACGACCTGCGCGTGCGATCCGACGGCTGCCTGGCTGCGCTTCCGCCCGGTTCGACGGTGCCGCACTTCCTCTTCGAGTGGAGCCCGACAGCGCCGCCGCGCCCAGCGAACGCGCCCGGCCTCTACCATACGGCGATCGTGCTCCCACATCGTGCCGAACTCGCCCGCGTCCTCGCGCAGCTCGTCGAACGGCGCTGGCCGCTCGCCGGGGCTTCCGACCATGGGGTGAGCGAGGCACTGTACCTCGCCGACCCGGAAGGCAACGGTCTCGAGCTCTACGTCGACCGGCCACGCGAGCGTTGGCCACGTGCCTCGCGCGACGCTCTCGCCATGGTCACCGAGCCGCTCGACGTGCGCGACCTGCTGCGCGAGCTCGAGAGGCATCCTGGCCTCTGGACTCGGATGCCGGCCGAGGCTCGCGTCGGTCACGTCCACTTGCAGGTCTCCAGCCTGCATCTGGCCGAACGCTTCTACGTCGAACTCCTCGGCTTCGAGGTGACGCAGCGTTCCTATCCGGGGGCCCTGTTCGTGTCGGTCGGCGGTTACCACCATCACCTCGGCTTCAACGTCTGGCACAGCCGCCGAGCCGATCCGGCACCGCCGGGAAGCCGCGGGCTCGCGCGCTTCGCGCTCGTCGTCCCGGAACGCCCCGCTTGGGAGGCTGCGCTCGAGCGGCTGGAGCGCGCCGGTCGTCCCGTCGAGCGGGGGCTGCGCGGCGAGTTCGGCGACGGTGCGCGAACCCGCGACTACGACGAAATCGAAGTCGAACTCTGGACTCCCGCCTGAACGCCGTCATGTCCGACGGAAGTCCGGGCTCGGCCCGAGGTCGCGGACGAACCGCGCGATCAGCCGGATCGCCGCGTCGAGATCCTCCAGGCTCACCAGCTCGTTCGGCGAGTGCATGTACCGGTTCGGTACGGAGACGAGCCCGCAGGGTATCCCGGCTCGCGCCGGTGCGATGGCATCGGCATCGGTGCCGGTGCGGATCGGCGCCGCCGAGACGGTAACCGGGATCCCCTCGGCCTCCGCCGCTGCCAGGAGGCGCTCGAAGATGAGCGGGTGCACCATCGAGCCGCGATCGAGCACCGGTCCGCCGCCGATACGGACGTCGCCGCCGCCTCGCTTGTCGGCCTCCGGGTGATCGGTCGCATGCGTCACGTCGATCACGATCGCTACGGTCGGCTCCAGTGCGAACGCAGCGGCTCGGGCACCGAGGAAGCTGATCTCCTCCTGCGTCGCTGCGAGTGCGACGACGTCGAGCGGCGGGCGTGCGCTCGCCAGCTGGCGGAGCACCTCGAGCGCGACGAAGGCCCCCATGCGGTTGTCCAGACCACGGGCGACCAGCCGACCGTTGCGGAGTTCGACCGGCGGCTGTTCGATGACGACCGGGTCGCCGACGCGCACGAGCTCGCGGGCCTCGTTCCCGTCCCGGGCGCCGATATCGATCCAGAGTTCCTTGATCCGGCTCGCCTTCCCCTTCTCTTCCTCGGTCAGGAGGTGCGCCGGCTTGCGACCGATCACGCCGAGCACCGGGCCGTTCCGGGTCAGGATGCGGACGCGCTGGCCGGTCAGGATCTGGTCGTCCCACCCGCCGATACCGCGGAACCAGAGGAATCCCTGGTCGTCGATGTGCGTGACCATGAGGCCGATCTCGTCGATGTGTCCCTCGATGAGGACGGTCGGCCCGTCGCCGCGTAGCCGAGCGAAGCTGTTCCCGTTGTGATCGACCCAGACCTCGTCGGCGAACCGACTCGCCTCGGCACGCCAGACGCGCGCGGCCGCTTCCTCGAAACCCGAGGGACTCGGTGCGTCCAGCAGGCGCAACAGGAACGCTTTCTGTTCTGCTCCGAGCATGGGACCCCCTCACGCGCCGACGCGGACCTCGGGATTGACCTGGTTGTGCGGTGGGCGACCGTTGAGGACGTTGCAGACGTTGGTCAATGCCAGGTAGAGCGTCCGCTCGCGTGCTTCGCGCGTCGAACCGCCGAGGTGGGGCGTCATCACGACGTTGTCGAACTCGACGAACGGATTGTCGCGGATCGGTTCGACCTCGAAGACGTCGAGGCCAGCACCGGCGATCTGGCCGCGGCGGAGCGCTTCCACCAGCGCCGACTGCTTGACGACAGGACCGCGGGCGAGGTTGATCAAGAAGGCGGTCGGCTTCATGAGCGACAGCGCGCGCTCGTCGATCAGGTAGCGCGTGTCCGGAGTGAGCGGGACGTGCAGCGAGACGAAGTCGGATTCGCGCAGGAGCTTCTCGAGCGGTACGTAACTGATCTCGTGCGCGTTGGCGAACGTCGTGTCCCACACGATGTCGTGCGCGAGGACGCGCATACCCAAGCCGCGGCCGAGCAGCGCGACGGCCCGCCCCGTTCTCCCCAGTCCGACGACACCGAGCGTCTTGCTCCAGAGCTCGACGCCGAAGTACGGTTCCCAGCGCCCCTCGCGCATCGCCCGGTCCGACATGTGAATGCGACGCGCGAGCGTCAGCATCATGCCAAGCGCGAGTTCGGCGACCGAGTGCTCGTTGGCGCCGTGGCAGTTGGCGACGACGATGCCACGGCGGGTCGCTTCGGCGACGTCGATGTTGTCGAAACCGACGCCGCTCGAGCTGATCACCTTGAGTCGTTCGGCGCAGGAGAGCACGCGCGCGGTCACCGGCTCCAGTCCGACGACGAGTCCATCGACGTCGCGGACGAGTTCGCACAGTTGCTCTTCGTCGACCGGATAGCGGATCTCCTTTTCGACGAAGCGGCAACCGCGCTCTTCGAGGAACCGCTTGATCTCGTCGCGGGCCGAGAAGTACTTCCAGGTCAAGACCAGCACGTCCTTGCCCATCGCTCGCTCTCGCTCCCTTCCGCTCCTCGCACTGCCCGTGGCACAGCCGGAGCCATTCTACGCGAAGCGTGAGGAGATGCTTCGAGTCCCTGCGAGAACGCGAGGGCGGCTGACCTGCGAAAGGGATATCGCTTGGCGCTCGGCCGCGTACCGGGGTACCATTCTGGAAGTATCGAACAGGAGGACAGGCTCCGTGGAACTGGTTCTCAACATCTTGCTGACCTTCCTCTGGATCATGCAGCTGGCGATCATCGCGCGCGCGATCCTCTCGTGGTTCGATCCGGGAGCTCGCTGGCCGGTTTCGCAGATCCTTGTGCAGATCACCGAACCGATCATCGCGCCGATCCGGCAAGTGATGCCGCGGACAGGTTTCATCGATTTCTCGCCGCTCGTGGCGTTGCTGCTCATCTACCTCTTGCGCGTGATACTCCTCAACGCCGTATCGTGAGGGCACGCGGTCTCGCCGGTGCCGGCAGGGTGCTCGCTCGGCGCTAGCTTCGGTTTCTCTCGCTGGAAGCGGCGCGCTGAGCCGCGATGCGGTCGCCGCCGTAGATGCCGGGGAGCGGCCGGTACTCGACGTCGGGGTAGCCGAACGCGGCCGGACCGACGACGGCCAGCGCCTCGGGCGTTCGCAGCATCGCCGGCGCAGGAATGCCGAGGACGGCGACGCGCAGACCGTAACGGACCACCTCGGTCGTCACCGGCTCTGCGGTCTCCTGGTCGACGAGGCAGATGAGATCCGGGACGACGGCGACGACCTCACGGTCGCGCCGGGCGATCAAGTTCTCGTTCTGGAAGTCGATCCGGAGCTCGCTCCCGCGGTCCTCGCCGATCCCCTCGAGGCGTACCACCCCCCGCGCGAAACCGGCGGCGAGGCGTCGCTCGACATCGACGATCTTGCCGCGGAAGAGGACGGAACCGCCGGTCACGGCGAGCGCTGCGGCGACCGGGTCGGCGTGCCGCCGTCGCGCGTCGAGGATCGCTGCACCGAGTTCGACGGCGAGCGTGACCGTGTACGGGATGACGACGCGGCGGAGTTCCGCGCCGCTCATCGCGGGGAACGCGAACCCAGCAGCCCCGCCCATCTGCACGGTCACGGCGCGCGCGTACCGTTCCAAGGTCACGGCGTCGCGCAGCGCGGGGAACAGCACGACGTTGTGGTAGATATCGGCCAGCGCGGCCGGTGTGGCCGGAACGCCGTAGATGGCGAACGTGTCCATCTGGAGCTCCGGGAACGCGCGGCCCATGCCGTCGCCGTCGACGACCGGGAGGTCGGCCAGGGCCGCCACGGCCAGCGGCCGCAGCGCATTGGCGCCGCCGATCTCGCCCGGTACGAGGTGCGTCGCCGGCCGACCGAGGTGTCGCTCCAGGGCGCGCAGCGCCACCAACGGCTCGTCGCCCCGGTGGATCCGTTCGATGCCGATGGTCGGCGCACCCATCCCGCCGACCGAGACGACGAGCGCCTCGTCGGGGACGTCCTCAGGCGCGACGATCCGTACCCGACGGCCTTCGCGCAAGAGGCGGCGGACGTAGAGTTTGCCGTAGTAGGGGTTGCCGCCCCCGCCGGTTCCCAGGATGCCGGCTCCGATCGCGAGCGCCTCGAGCGTGGCTTCGTCCAGTTCCCGCGTCATGCTCGTCCCTCCCGCAGGTTCCCCACCGCCTTCACGCGGAGGCGTACGGCGTTCGAGGGGAGGTAGGCGAGCGGAATCTCCTCGATCTCGACGATCTCTATGCTCGCCGGATGGGCTCCGGCTGCGACGGCCGCTCGACGTGCGTCAGCCTCCGCCGCAGCGAGCGCGCTCTCCCTGGTCTGTGCCTCGAGCGAGACGATCCGATCGATTTCGCCGCTCACTTGGGCGATCGCTGCCCCGATCGCGTTGGCGACGGCAGCCGAGGGCGGTCGGATCACCTCGCTCGCTCCCTCCAGCTGGTCGGGAACGAGGATATGACCGCCCCCGACGACCACCACGGGCACCGCTGCCGCCGTCGTCTTGAGGCTGTCGACCAGTTCGCTCAGCCGCCGGTCGATCGTCGCCAGGGCACGTCGCACCAGTTCGCGGGGAAGGCTCGCGACGCGTCTCGGATCGCCCAGTCGGGCTCGCCCGGCCGCGACCGCGATATCCGTCGCGGTCAGCGTCGAGCCGCCGAAGACGAACGCTTCCTCGGTGAGCCGATAACCGACGCTCTCCGGGCCGACCGCTGCCCCGTCCGCACGGACAAGACTGCCGCCGCCGAGTCCGATCGAGACGACATCGGGCATACGGAAGTTGGTGCGGACTCCGCCGACGCTCACCGCGAACGACGCTTCGCGCGGGAAGCCGTGGACGAGCGCTCCGGCGTCGGTCGTCGTGCCACCGACGTCGAGCACGATCGCGTCGCGCAGCCCGCTCAGAAAGGCCGCGCCGCGCATCGAGTTGGTCGGGCCGGAGGAGAAGGTGAGCACCGGATACCGCGCTGCGAACTCGGCGGTCATGAGCGTCCCGTCGTTCTGGGTCAGGTAGAGCGGTGCTTCCAGTCCGAGTTCGGCCAGAGCGCTCTCGATCGCGCGCACGGTGCGCTCGGCGAGCGGCACCAGGCAGGCATTGAGTGCAGCGGCGTTCTCGCGCTCGAGGAGGCCGATCCGACCGATCTCGTGCGAGCGCGTGATGCGGAGCCCCGGCATTCGCTCGGCGAGGAAGCGGGTCACGGTCTCTTCGTGGTCTGGTATCGCCGGAGAGAAGACGGCGCTGACGGCGACCGTCTCGATCCCTTCCTGGACGATCCGGTTCGCGGCACGGGCGAGCGCTTCCCGGTCGAGCGGGCTGATCTCCCGACCGTCGAACTGGTGGCCGCCGGGAAGGATCTCGAGGTATCCAGCGACAGCTTCCCGCAACTCGTCGGGCCAGTCTTCCAACGGGGGGATCGAGGTCGTGGCCGGCAAGGCGAGCCGCAGGACGCCGATGCGCGCGAGTTCGCGTCGTTGCACGACCGCGTTCGTGAAGTGCGTCGTCCCGAGCATGACCGCGCCGACGTCGGCAGGAGCGACCCGCGCTCGCGCGAGGACGGCGCGGACTGCGCCGACGATGCCGCTGCTCACGTCCGGGGTCGTCGGATGCTTGGCCCAGGCGAGGAGCTCAGCGCGATCCAGAAGCACCGCGTCCGTATTCGTTCCACCGACGTCGATCCCGAGTCGAACCACCGCCACCACCTTCGTCCACTCGGACCGGGGCGAACCACGTCAGCGCGAGCAGCTCGACGAACAACGCGATCAGGGCGAGGAGTCCAGCGTTGAGAAGCGTCAACGCTTCCAGCGATTGGAGGAGCAGGCAGCCGACCGTGAACAGGCCGAACACGTAGCCGCGCCGCCGAGCGGTGAGCGGGTCCGGCGGTCGCTGGTGGCGTGCCGCCAGCCTGCGGTCGATGAGCGCCGCGATCGTGGTGTACAGCGAGGACACCGCGACGAGGAGCGGGAGGAGAATCACCAGCATCGCGACAGCGCTGCTCACCCGGTTCGGGTCGACGAACGTCCCGACGTAGAGGGTCGTCGACCACCCCGCGATCGCTTCGACCTCGAGGAACGGAACACGGGCCAGACGTGCGGGGGGCAGCAAGGTGATCGCCGGGGCGGCGATGAAGAGGACGTACGCCAGCAGCCGCTCCAGCGTCCAGAAATCGGCGATCGCGCCGACGTCGCGCTCGACGATGAGCCAGAAGGCGAGTCGCCAGCTGGCGAGCACCCCGGCCAACCAAGCGACGAGAAGAGCGCTTCGCAGGAGCACGCGCATCGGTGCCATCCCCCGTGGCAGTGTAGCATCCGCGTCCGTCGCGAGGTGTCCAGCTATACTCGCTCGCGGGAGGCGAGGATGACGCTGGATATCCGCGTCGACGATGTCGTACGCCTGCGCAAGCCGCACCCGTGCGGCTCGACCGATTGGGTCGTGGTGCGCGTCGGGGCCGATATCGGACTCCGCTGTCTCGGGTGCGGCCGTCGGGTGCTCCTCCCGCGGCACGAGTTCCGCCGGCGACTGAAAGCGATCGTCGCTCGCTCGGAGAAGCCGCCGTCGCTTTTCCCGCCGAGGACGAGCGATGCCTAGCCTCGAGACCGCCGAGCCGAAGCCGGACGTGTCGCTGTCGCCTGGGCCGCTGCTCGGGCATCGGCCGTTCCTCGTCCTCTGGCTCGTCCAGACGTTGTCCCAAACCTCGCAGAACGCGGTCAACTTCGGCTTGCTCGTGCTCGTCCAAGGAGTGATCGAGCGTGCCGGCACGTTTCCGGTCAACACGGCGGTCGGTCTCGCGGTGTTGAGCTTTTCCGTGCCGGCGGTGCTGGTCAGTCCCCTCTCGGGGGTCGTCGCGGACCGCTTCGATCGCCGGACGCTGTTGATCCTGACCAATTTCCTGCGCGGGGCGGCAGTCATCGGGCTCCTCTTCGTCGAGGCGCGCTGGAATCCGCTCGTCGCGCTGGCCGTGATCTACCTGCTGGCGTTCGCATCCGGCACGGTCGGACAGTTCTTCGGACCGGCGCTCTGGTCGATGCTTCCGAACGTCGTGCCGAACGGTCGGCTCGTACAAGCGAACGCGCTGTTCAACTTGACGTTCACGGCCTCCCAGCTCGCTGGTTTCGCGGTCGTCGGGCCGTTGCTGGTCAAGTTGGTCGGCGTCCAGTCGGTGCTCGCCGGGACCGTCGTCCTCTTCGCGCTCGGTGGCCTCCTGAGCGTCGCGCTGCCTCGTGCCCAGCGGAACGGGCACGACGGTTCGGCCGGCGCTCGCGACGTCGCCCGGCAGGTCCTGCGGGAAATGCTGGATGGGCTGAGGCTGGCCGGCGGGCAACGCCTCCTGCGCAAGGCGATCGCCTATCTCGCGGTGGCGACGGCGACCTATCTCGTCATCGCCGCTCTCGGCCCGGGCTACGTGACGCAGGTGCTCGACCTGGCGAAGGAAGACATCGCCTACCTCGTGCTTCCGGCCGGTATCGGCGTCGTCCTGGGGACACTGACGGTCGATCCGATCACGCGGCGAGTGGGGATCGAGCGGACCGCGGATCTCGCGCTCGCCGTGGGTGGGGTGCTGCTCGTCGCACTGGCCGGGTTACCGGAACTCTTCGGCACGAGCCGGAGCGAGCTCGCTGCGGCCGTCGTGCTCGCTGCGCTCTTGGGCATGGCGGACGGTCTCGTCCGGGCACCGGCCCAAGCGTTGCTCCAGCAGGAGGCTCCGGAAGAGGCGCGCGGGCGCGTGTTCGCCGTGTTCTTCACCGTGTCGAACAGCGTCGCCTTCCTGCCCGTTTTCGGTGCCGGAGCGCTGGCCGATGCCTTCGGTGTCACCACGGTGCTGTTCGGGCTCGGTGCGCTGCTCGCGGTTGCCGGGATCTGGCAGATCAGCGCGCGCCGGCGGCGCGCTCGACCCGCTGGTGCAGGTGGTCGAGCACCGGACGGAGCCGTGCCGCCACGGTCGCGAGATTGACCGACCAGCCGATCCCCCACACCGTCGGCGTGCAGAGCGCGGGATCGTCCGGATTCCACAGTCGCTCCCGCAAGCGGGCGAGCGTGGGCGGGCGGAAGTCGTACGGAACAGGGCCGACATGTCCCGTCCAGCTGCGCTCGTGCGCTGGTCGGCGCAGCTGATCGTAGAGCGCTGCGCCGACCAGACCGAGAGCGATCCAACGGACCAACCGGGCCGGACGCTTCATCCGACTCCTCCCTTCCCGAGGGTCGACGTCGAGACAGATCTTGACACACGCGCGCCGGCCGGACAGCAGCGGTGGCCGGCGCGTCGAGGTACCGGTAAGAGGCTCACGCCGGAAACGTCCGTCGGTGCCGACGATCCTCAGTCGTGGCCCCGCCGCTCGGAGGGAACGTCGTCCCCGTACATCGACGCGTCGATGACGTCCGGCGAGTTCCCGGTTTGGCGTCCTCTCTGCGCCGGGGTATCCTTGAATGCGGGCAATCCCCGACCTGGTGGTGGTCGACCGCTCGGTAGGGTGGCGACCTCGCACATTACCAAACGAAGAACCGAGGAGAGGCGCGGAGATGGAAACGTTGTTGATCGTCGCCGCGGCTGTCGTCGTTACGGCGATCGCCGCGGTCGCTGGGACGTACGTGTACTTGCAGCGGGCGGCACGCTCGCGCCTGCGCGCGACCGGGGACGAGGTCCGACGGCTCCTGGAGGAAGCGGAAGCGCGGCAGCGGGAGATCCTTCTCGAAGCGAAGGACGCTGCGCTCAAGCTCCGGGAGGAACTCGAGCAGGAGTACCAGCAACGGCGGCAACAGGTCGAACGGCTCGAGCGACGTCTCCAGGCCAAGGAGGAACAACTCGATCGCCGCCTGGAGAACCTGGAGAAGCGCGAGCGCAAGATTCAGGCCCGCGAGAAGGAAATCGAGGACCGTCTGGAGGAGATCGCGCGGCTCGAGCAGGAACGCCAGGCCGAGCTGCAGCGGGTCGCGCAGATGACGTTGGAGGAGGCTCGTCAGCTCGTGATCCAGCAGGCAGCCGAAGAGGTGCGCGAGATTCTCAACCGTCAGGTCCGAGAGCTCGAGCAACAGGTGCGCGAGGAAGCGCAGCAGCGTGCCCGGATGATCCTCGCGACCGCGATCCAGCGTATCGCGTCCGAGTACGTCGCGGAAGCGACGGTGACCGTCGTTCCGTTGCCGAGCGACGACATGAAGGGACGCATCATCGGGCGCGAAGGTCGCAATATCCGGGCACTCGAGCAAGCGACGGGCGTCGATCTCATCGTCGACGATACGCCGGAGGCGGTCACGCTCTCGTCGTTCGATCCGGTACGCCGCGAGATCGCGCGGCGGGCGCTCCTCAAGCTGATCCAGGACGGCCGGATCCATCCAGCTCGCATCGAGGAAGTCGTCGAAAAGACGCGGCAGGAGGTCGAACAGATCATCTGGGAAGAGGGGGAGCGGGCGGCGCTGGAAGCTGGAGTGCAGGGGCTGCATCCCGATTTGATCCGTCTGCTCGGGCGACTCCGCTTCCGGACGAGCTATGGTCAGAATGTCCTCCAGCACTCGATCGAAGTCGCCCTGATCGCCGGAGCGCTGGCGGCCGAACTCGGAGCCGACGTCAATGTCGCGAAGACGGCTGGGCTGCTCCACGACATCGGTAAGGCTGTGGACCACGAGGTCGAAGGCCCGCACGCCCTCATCGGTGCCGATATCGCGCGACGCCTCGGCCGCTCGGCCAAGATCGTCCATGCGATCGCCGCGCACCACGGGGAGGAAGAGCCGCGGACCGTCGAAGCCTTCATCGTGGCGGCTGCCGACGCGATCAGCGGAGCTCGGCCGGGAGCGCGGCGGGAAATGCTCGAGGCGTACATCAAGCGTCTGGAAGCGCTCGAGAGCGTCGCGACGTCGTTCCCCGGTGTCCAGAAGGCGTACGCGATCCAGGCCGGGCGCGAGGTACGGATCCTGGTCAAGCCGGATCAGATCGACGACTACGGAGCGTTGCGGCTCGCCCGCGACGTAGTGAAGAAGATCCAGGACACGCTCGATTATCCCGGGCAGATCAAGGTAACCGTCATACGCGAGACGCGCGCGATCGACTACGCACGCTGACGAGACAGCCGGTGACCAGATGGTCACCGGCTGTCTCCTTTTTCTGCAGCTCGGCAGCTGCCGGGGCGCGAGCGATCGCGGTCGCGCTCGGTCGAAGACTGGCTGCGAACGTGCCGGTACCGAACGGAAGTCGAAAAGGCAGGAAGGTATTGACGACTCGTGAGCGCTATGGTACGCCTACAAACGGCTGCAGCCCTCGGCTCGGCCGTCGCGACGGGTATCGCGTGTCGATTCGGTGAGCGGATCCAACGAAGCGAGAGGAGTGGGGGACAGCGCAGAGCATCGGACACGCTGCTCGGATTCGGTTCAGGCTCGGCAACAAGCGTGGCAGTGACCCACATCCGTCGGAGGAGTTCAGCATGGAGCGCTTCTTCAGCAAGTTGGATTTGCGCGAGATCAAGATCGGAACCGAGGCGAGTTTCCCGCCCGAGGAGGAGGCCTATCAGGGGCAGGAGCGCTCGGCGAGCCAGGCGGGCGGCCAGCGGCGCCGGAGCGAGGTACTGAAGGTTTCGGCTCGGTCGCGACCGAGCGCGGTCGCGGGAGCGATCGCGGGGGTCGTGCGCGAGGTCGGCCGCGCCGAAGTGCAGGCGATCGGCGCTGGAGCCGCCAACCAGGCGATCAAGGCCGTAGCGATCGCCCGCGACTATCTCGCCGAATCCGGGATCGATGCCGTCTGCTTGCCCTCTTTCATCACCGTGACGATCGGCAACGAGGATCGCACCGCGATTCGCTTGATCGTCGAGCCGCGCTGAGGTCGAGCCCCCGGTCGATCGACCGGGGGCTTTCTTTGTCCCGAACGGGCCGATGGCGACGATCGACCTCCATACCCATACGACGGCGTCCGACGGCGTGCTCCCCCCGCGCGAACTCATCCGGCTGGCTGCCCAGCGCGGGATCCGCGTGCTCGGTATCACCGATCACGATACGGTCGCAGGCATCCCCGAAGCGCGCGCGGCTGCAGCGACCCACGGCGTCGTCCTGGTCCCGGGGATCGAGCTGAGCACGGCGGTCGAGCGCGGGGAAGTCCATATCCTCGGATACTTCGTCGACCCGGACGACCCGGTACTCCGCGCTCATCTGGATCGCCTGGTCGCTGCGCGACGGGAACGCGCCGCCCGCATGGTCGACCAGCTCCGCGCGCTCGGTTTTCCCGTCTCGCTGGCGGAGCTCGAGGGGATCGCCCAGGGTGGGACCATCACTCGTGCTCATGCCGCGCGGCTGCTCGTCGCCAAGGGATTCGCGTCCTCGATCGACGAGGCGTTCGACCGATACCTCGGTCGCAATCGGCCGGGGTACGTGCCGCGAACGTTTCCGACTCCTCGCGAGGCGGTGCAGCTCGTCGTCGACGCCGGTGGTGTCGCTGTCCTCGCCCATCCGCTGAGCGTCGACGACCTCGAGAGGACGCTCGCCGAGCTGATACCGGTCGGCTTGGCCGGGTTGGAAGCGTGGTACGGGGAGTACACGGTGGAGCAGCAGCGCGACCTGGCTGCCCTCGCCGATCGACTCGGGCTCATCGCGACCGGCGGCAGCGACTACCATGGGCCGGGGTTCCGGGAGGGGCGCGAGGTGGGCTGCGTGGAACTGCCGTCCGGCGTCGTCGAGGCGCTGGCGGCACGCGCTCGCCGGGATCGCGGCGATCCTGCTACACTGCCTGGGCAGTGAGGAACCGTCGCGCGCATCAGCGAGTGGCTCAGCGAGATGCCGGTCGTGGATTCTTCCCGCGGAACAGCCCGAGCGGTCGACAGCGAGGAGGTGCCGTCGCCGCCGGCGGGCACGCGGCGGCGACAACGTGCCGAGCGTGCGAGTTCGCCGCTCGGCCGTGTGCTGCGCTATGCCGGTCTCTCGATCGGTGCGCTCGTCGGCTGGTCCTTCGGGTATGCGCTGGCGACAGGCCCCGAGGTGACGGTGGCTTCCCGGTTCTTCCTCGCAGCGATCCTGGCAAGCTTGGGGTTCCTCGCGACGCCGTACATCGTCTTCGACCTCGTCGACGCGATCGTCGTGCGCTTACGGCGCCTCACCCTGGAGACGCTGCTCGTCAGCGCGCTCGGCGCGTTCATCGGGGCGCTCTTCGGCCTCCTGTTCGCCTGGCCGCTCGCGCTTCTGCCGCGGCCGGCCGGGCAGCTCGTCCCGACGATCTTCGCGGTGCTCGCGACGGCGATCGGTGCGCTGGTCGCGCAGAGCAAGCATGACGAACTGCTCGCGCTGATCGGCCGAAGGCCGCTCGCCGGCACGTCCGTGCTGGTGCTGGACACGAGTGCTCTCATCGACGGTCGGGTGCGCGCCGTGCTGCGTCTCGGCTTCCTCGAGGGGCGAGTGCTGGTGCCGGAGGAAGTCCTACGGGAGCTGCATGTCCTGGCCGAGGCCGACGAGCCGACGCGTCGCGCGCGCGGGCGGCGTGGGTTGGAGTGCTTGCGGCGACTGCGCGAGGAGCTCGGTGACGGCCTCGAGGTGGCGCCGGCACTCGTGCCGGTACGGAGCGCCGACGAGGCCGTCGTGCTCCGTGCCGACGAAGCTGGCGGCAAGGTCGTCACCTGCGACCAGCAGCTCGCCGAGCTAGCTCGGGTCCGCGGAATCGCGGTGCTCAACCCGAACCAGCTGGCCGAGGCGCTGCGCAGTCCGGTGCATGTCGGCGATCGCTTGACACTCCAGCTGGTCGGAGAGGGACGCGAGGCCGGACAGGCGATCGGGTATCTCGACGACGGTACGCTCGTCGTGGTGGAGCGAGCCCGGGAGTTCATCGGCCAGGAAGTGACGGTCGAGGTGACACGAACGCTCCAGACGAGCGGCGGACGACTCGTCTTCGCCCAGCTTGTCGAACAGGACGTCGCGCGATGAAGGTCGGGGCGATCGTGCCGGCTGCCGGGCGCGGCGAGCGTCTCGGCGGGCGGGACAAGGTGCTGGCACCCCTGGGGGGGCGTCCCGCACTCGCCTGGGTACTCGATGCGCTCGTCCGATCGGAGGTCGTCGAAGCGATCGTCGTCGTCGCGAGCGAAGCGAACCGGACGGCGATCGAGTCGTTGTGCCGCTCGCTCCCCACCACGGTACCGGTAGCGGTGACGCGCGGTGGAGCGGAGCGGGCGCTTTCGGTGCGTGCGGGTGCGGAAACGCTCGGTGCAGCGACGAAGTTCGTCCTGGTTCACGACGCTGCCCGACCGCTCGTAACTCCCGAGCTGATCCGGCGCGCGGTGGACGCGGTGCAGCGGCATGGGGCCGTCGTGGCGGCAGTACCCGTGGTGGACACGATCAAGCAGGTCGCGCTCGATGGGCGTGTCGTCACTACCCCCGATCGTCGGAGCCTCGTCGCCGTGCAGACGCCGCAAGTCTTCCGCTTCGATTGGCTATGGGAAGCCTACCGGCGTGCCGGAGCGAGCCTGGTCACGGCGACCGACGAAGCGATGCTGCTCGAGCGAGCGGGATTTCCGGTCTACGTCTTCCCGGGCGATCCGGAGAACCTGAAGATCACGACGCCGCTCGACCTCGCGGTCGCGGAGTTCCTGCTCGCCCGGAGGAGGAGCGCATGATCCGAGTCGGTTTGGGGTACGATGTCCACCCGCTCGTGCCGGGGCGGCGGCTCGTCCTCGGCGGTGTGGAAATTCCTGGCACGCTCGGCCTGGCCGGACATTCCGACGCGGACGTCCTCCTGCACGCGATCGGCGATGCCTTGCTCGGTGCGGCCGGTCTCGGTGATCTCGGCGTGCATTTCCCACCGGACGACGAGCGCTGGCGCGACCGCTCGAGCGTCGAGTTACTGCGCATCGTCCGCGAGCTCGTTCGCAACGCAGGCTGGCGTATCGTGTACGTCGACGCCACGCTGGTAGCGGAGATCCCGCGCATCGCGCCGTTCCGCGAGCGGATGCGGGAGCGTATCGCGGCGACGCTCGCGGTGCCTGTCGGTACGGTGAGCGTGAAGGCGACGACGAACGAGCGCCTCGGTTTCGTCGGACGAGGTGAGGGGATCGCAGCGCTCGCCGTCGCGACGGTCGAAGCGGTGACGGAGGCGGGGCGGAGCTGAGGGAGAGGTGCAGCGTGCGGGTTCTCGTCCAGCGGGTCAGCCGGGCGAGCGTGTCGGTCGATGGCCGGATCGTCAGTGCGATCGGCCCCGGTCTCCTGCTCCTGGTCGGTGTCCGCCGAGGAGACGACCCTGCGATCGCGGCCTGGATGGCGCAGAAGGTCGCCAATCTCCGCATCTTCGAGGACGACGCGGGGAAGATGAACCGCTCGGTTCTCGAGGTCGGCGGAAGCACGCTCGTCGTATCCCAGTTCACGCTCTATGCCGACGTGCGCAAGGGACGGCGGCCGAGTTTCGTCGAGGCAGCACCGCCGGAGGAGGCGCGTCCGCTCGTGGACGCCTTCGCTGACGCGCTGCGCCGACTCGGCCTCGCGGTGGAGACCGGAGTCTTCGGCGCGCACATGCAGGTCGAACTCGTGAACGATGGCCCGGTGACGATCTGGCTCGACAGCGCCGAGCTGCGCGGAACGCCGGAAGACTAGGACTTTTGGGTGCTCTCCCGCACGCTGGCGAGTGCTACACTGGCGCTCGGAGCGTCGCGTCTAGCGGGGGAGCGCGTGTACTGCCCGCAGTGTGGTCAGCGGATCGGTGACGAGCAGCGTACCTGCCCGTTCTGCGGGACGACTGTGCCGGACGAGGCCTCGGGGACGGGTACCTGCCCGGAATGCGGGGCTCCGCGAGCTCCCGAGGATACCTATTGCCGCCGGTGCGGCGTGGTGCTGCCGCTCGACTTGGCGGCACTCGGGCTGGATGAAAGCCTAGCGGGCCGTGAGACCGGCTCGTCCGCGCTGGAACTCCCCGAGTGGCTGCAGCCTGCGGACATCGGAGCAGGGGGTAGCGCGTTCCCGAGCGATCTGGATCTCCCGGACTGGTTGCGCGAACCGGAGTCCACGAGCGTCGGTTCGGTGGAGTCGCCGGTGCCGAGCGTGGAATTCGCGGTGCCGCGCGTCCCCGCTGTCTGGGGTCGGTCGGCGGCACAAGAGGCCGGTGCGGAGCGTCTCTTCGAGCCGTTGCCCTTGCTCCTCGTGCCGGAGGTGCGGCCGGCGCAGGCGATGCCGACTGGTGCCGAGGCGAACCTACAAGCAGGGGGCCACAACCTCGCCCGCGTGGCGCTCATCCTCGCGCTGGCCGTCTTGATCGGCGTGACCATCTACATCGTCTGGCTGAACCGGTGACAGGCGGAGGTCGACCGGTGACGAGGGAGGGCCGATGCACAGCGCGGTAGTCCTTTCGCTCGGGCGGTCGCATTCCCGCGTCGTTCTCGTCGATCGAGCCGAGGGGCAACCGCGGCTCCTCGGGAGCGTCCCGATTTCTGGCCGCCGACCGCGCGAGGCGCTCCAGGAGGCCGAACGACGCCTCGGACGCGCGTTGCTCGGGGACGGGCAGCCGATCCGCCCGCGCCGGCCGACCGGTGATGGTGCCGACGCCTGGGTCGTCGTCGGAGCGCCGCTGGTACTGCCGACCCTCGTGCTCGTCGCGGTGGACGGCGCGCATCCGATCGTCGATGTCGCGGTCCGGGCAGCACAGGCCTCGCTCGTTCGAGTCCACCGCCTCGATACGGACCCGTCGACCAGTCCGATGTGGCTGGCCCAGCGGCTGGAGAGTCTGCAACCAGCGTTCCTGCTCCTCGCGGGCACGGAAGATCCCGCTCGTTGGGAGCCGGTACTGGCTGGCATCGCGAGTGCGCTCGGGGAAACGGTGCGTCCGGAACTCGGCATCGTCGTCGCTGCGGAGGGGGTTCAGCAGCGTGTCGCCGAAGCGCTCGGCGAGCACCTCGATCTCATGGGAGTCGATCCGGACGCGTTCGTTCCGGCCGAAGTCATCAGTGCGATCGTCGGCGAGTTCCGTACCCGGGCAGCGACGCGGTTGCACGACGAGCTCGGGGCCGGGTGGGGCGAGCGCGTCGTCGATCGGCTGACCGCTCTGGAGCGAGCGGCGGCCTTCCTCGTCCGTCGAGCCGAGCAGCGGATCGTCCTGGTCGACCTCGAGCAGGGTACGTTGACGCTCTGGGCTCGCCCGGACGGCATGGTGACGTTGTACCAGGCGGACCGCGAGTTCGGGCCCGATGCGCTGTCGCTCGCTGACACCGACAGCGAGGCGATCCGTCGCTGGATACCGTGGTCGATGAGCGACGACGACATCGTCGACTGGCTCGCCAATCGAACGCTGCGGGCTCCGAGCGTCGAGGTCGACGCTGCCGACCAGGTGATCCTCTCGGCGGTGTTTCGTGCGTTGCTCGAACGGAGCGCTGCGCTCGTCGCCGGTGGGATCGCGCGCGAGGACGTCACGCTCGTCGCGCTCGGGCCGGCGTTCGCGGCCTTGCCACCGGCGCTCGCGACGCTCTGCGTGCTCGACGGCCTGCAGCCGTTGCCGGCGAACGGGATCGTCAGTATCGCGCTGGACGAAGCGGATCTGCTCGCGGCCGGTGGTGCGTTGGCCGAGGAGCGGAGCGGCTTCGCGGCGGCGGTTCTCGAACGCGATGCGTTGCTTCCGCTCGCCCACGCCATCGTGCTCACGGGAGAGAGTCTCGAGGGAGCCATCGCGGTACGTGGAGAAGTCCGGATCGGCGAGACGCTTCGGCGTTTCTCGGTCCCGTGGGGGAGCCTCCACACGCTCGCGATCCCCTTCGGCGCGACGGTCGAGCTTACCCTCGAGCCGGAGGGCGGCGTACGGATCGGCCAGCTCGATCCTGGGGTGGCGCTTCGCTTCGCCGGAGAGGCTGCGCTCGGGTGGACGCGACTCGGGATCGTGATCGACGCGCGAGGTCGGCCGGTTCCCCTGCCGGCCGATCCGGGCGCCCGCGAGCGGCGCCTGCGCTCGTGGCTCGCTGATCTCGGTCATGCGGGAGGAGGCCTTCCGTGAGCGTCATGGCCCGTCTGCCGCTGCTCGCGCTCGACGTCGAGCGTACGGTCCGCCGTCGGTTGATCGCTCCCGAGTTCCGGGTCGCTGTTCCGCAGCTGGTCGAACCCGAGACGGTCGTCGCGGTCGCTGCGGCCGGTCAGGGAAAGACCGCTCGCGTCGCGATCGCCGTGGAACTCGGTGTCCCCCCGCAGGAGGCTGGGCGCTGTCTCGTCCGAGCGCTGGGTGACCGTATCGAGGCCGGGGAAGTCATCGCCGCGCGACGGCGCGGTTTGCGCACCGTGCAGGTCACGAGCCCGATCGCCGGGCGACTCCACTCGTTCGACGAGCGAACAGGGATGCTGGTCATCGAGGCGGAGGCTCCTCGCCAACCGGTACCAGCCTTGGTCGCTGGCGAGGTCACCGGCCTCTCCGACGACGCGATCGAGATCCGCGCCATCGGCGATCTCGCCCACGGTGCCGTCTTGCTCGGACCGGAGTGCTCCGGGCCGCTCGTCGTCCTCTCCGATCGGCCGGATCGCGAACTCCCACTCGAGGAATTCGACGAGCGGTGCCGAGGGGCAGTCGTCCTCGCCGGGATGACGATGAGTACCGCGGTGCTTCGCCGTCTTCAGGAACTCGGTGCTGCGGGGGCGATCGTAGGCGGGCTCTCGGTCAGCGCGCTCGAGCCGTTCCTCGGGGGGAACATGGGCGAACGACTCCGCCAGCTCCTCTCCACCGGTACGGTCGGCTGGCCGTTCTCCTTCGGTCTCCTCCTGCTGGAGGGCTTCGGGCGGTTACCAATCGCGCGCCCCGTCTTCGAGCTCTTGCAGGAACGGCGCGGGCGCTCGGTCGCGCTGCTGCGCGGCGACACGCTGGGACTCGATCGCCCGGCCTGTTTCGTGTCGTCGCGGGGCTTCCACGGCAAGTCGCTCGAGCCGCTCCCTCTCGAGACCGGGGTACCGGTCCACGTCGGGGTGCCGGCCCGACCAGGAGTGGGCGTGCTCCGCAGCGCTCCGTTCCTCTCCCGTGCGTTCGAGGGGTGCCCCTTCACCGCGGTGCTCGTCGAGCGTGACGGGCGAGTGGAGCCGTTGCCGGTCGAAGTCGTGACGCCGCTCGGCCTCACTCCGTGAAACGCGGCGTTCGTTGTCCCCGCCGCCGCTGCTCGTAGATCGCTGCTACTTCGTCCGGCGTGCGCGCGAGTTCCTGCCGCAGCTGCAGGAAGCGCAGGAGCGCGTTCCGCGTGAGCAACCCGAGGAGTCGACTGTCGTCGACGACCGGGATCTGGTGGATCTCGTGCGCGGCCATGAGCCGGAGGACCCTTTCCAGGTCGTCGTTCGGCGAGGCGGTGATCAGGCGTTCCCGAGGTGTCATGAGGTCGCGAACGCGTCGGATCGGCCATTCGCTGCGCGGGCTGTGACGGACATCGGTCAGCGTCACGATCCCGACGAGACGCCCGTCCTCGACGACCGGAAAGCTCCGGACGTTGTACGCCAGGAGAGCGTCGACCAGTTCGTCGATCGTCAGGTCGGGGGAGATCGTCGGTGGCTCAGGATCCATCAGCTGGCCGACCCGAACGCCCTCGAAGAAGCGCCGGATGACGAGCTGCTGGTACGACTGTTGCGCGGCGTTCTGCAGGAACCAGCCGAGGGCGATGAGCCAGATGCCGGAGAGCGGCGAACGGAAGACGAGGAAGAGCCCCCCGGCCATGAAGAGGAACCCGATCGCGACGCCGATACCGGCAGCGATCCGCGTCGCGCGCAGGACGTTCCGCATCGCTCCCCAGAGGAGCGCCCGTAGCACTCGTCCACCGTCGAGCGGATACGCCGGAATCGAATTGAAGGCGACGAGGATCAGGTTGGCCCAGCCGAGATACTCGAGCACGGCTCCGAGCTGCTGGTTGAAGTCCTCGACGATCGGCCAGAGCAGGATCGAAGTCGCGCCGATGACGAGGCTGACGAGCGGTCCCGCGACGGCGATCAGGAACTCGTCCCGCGCTCGGCGAGCTTCGTCGGCGAGCTGGGCCACACCGCCGAAGATGAAGAGGACGATGCTGATGACCGGGACACCGCGGGACTGCGCCACCAACGAGTGGCCGAGTTCGTGCGCGAGCACCGAGGCGAAGAGCAGGAGGCTGGAGAGCGCTGCGACGGCCCAGTACGTCCCCGGACCCCAGTTCGGGTACCACGCGGGAAAGACGCCGACGGCGAGCGAATAGGTGAGCAGCGCGAAAACGAGGAGCCAGCTGTAGTGCAAGCCGATCTCGATACCGCGGATCCGCCCCAAACGAATCGATGCTTCCATCGCTCCCCCCGGGGAATACGCTCGGTTGCCGGGGAAGCCGCTCCTCGGCGCACCGTCCGATCCCGATCCGGTGCAATCGTAGCACCGCTCCTCTAGGTACCGATGCGCACCCAGCGGCCGGCCGTCGCTGCAGGGAGAGAGCGGATGTTGGCCGGGAGGCAGGCCGAGGGTGTGCTCCCGTGCAGAGCCGCGATGCCGACACCGCCTCGCGACCGAGGGGCACGTTCGCGGAACGATGGACGGCATCTCGCCGGGGTGCACGGCGCCTGCTCGGGCTGGCGTTTCCGACGACGGCTGGCGCGGTTCCGTGGCTCCGCCCTCGGGCATCCGGTCATTCGGCGACGGGATCGGTCGCTGCGTCGGGAGCGAGGCGTCCGATCTTGGCGAGGATTTCCCGCCAGAGCGCGTGCACCTGCCGCTGGGTTTCCTCGAGCGAGCCGCTGTTGTCAATGACCCGATCGGCGCGGGCTACCTTCTCCTCTTGCGGCGGTTGGGCGCGGATCCGGGCGAGGGCTTCCTCCTCGCTCAGCCCGTTTCGGGCCATCAGCCGAGCTAGTTGCTGCTCGGGACGACAGGTCACGACCCACACCTCGTCGCAGTCGCGCGCGAGACTCGCCTCGAACAGCTTGATCGCATCGATGACGACGACCGGACGGTCGCTCCGCGCGACCCGACGGCGGATTTCGGCGACGATCGCCGGATGGGTGATCGCTTCCAGACGACGCAGCGCTACGGGATCGCGGAAGACGATCGCCCCGAGCGCACGCCGATCGAGCGAGCCGTCGGGACGCAGCACGGCGGGACCGAACTCCCGTGCGATCTCCTCCAGGATCGGGCTTCCGGGCTCGGTGAGTTCGCGGGCGACCTGGTCGGCATCGATCGTTTCGGCCCCCAGCGCGGCGAGTTCCCGCAACACCGATGACTTCCCGCAGGCGATGTTACCGGTCAAGCCGATGATGTACGGACGACGTCTCACCCGCCGCTCCCTCCTCGCAAGCCAGCGAGTTCCTCCGCCAAGCGCTCCCAGTGGGCATAAGCGCGTTCGAGTTCGGCGTTGACCGCTTCGTAGGCGGCGCCGAGTTCCGCGATCGCCTCGATGTCCTGGCGCGCGGTCGCTTGTTCGAGGTCCTCGGCGAGCTGCTGGGCACGCGCTTCGAGTTCTTCGATCTTCCGTTCGACCTGCGCGAACTCGCGCTCGATCTGGCGTGGCGAACGCCCTCTGGGCGGAGGCGGAACGGTCGCCGGGCTGGAGTGGCTGCTCGCCGCGGGTTTCTCGCTCTCGACGCGTTGCCGGGAACGCTGGTAGTCGCTGTAGTTGCCGAGCGAGACGGTCAATCGACCGTCCTCGATTACCCAGACGCTCGTCGCCAGGCGATCGATGAAGTACCGGTCGTGCGAGACGAAGAGGATCGTTCCCGCGAACTCGGCGAGCACCGTCTCGAGCGCCTCGCGGCTCGGCAGGTCGAGGTGGTTAGTCGGCTCGTCGAGGAGGAGCAGGTTGGGACGTTCCAGCGCCAGGAGAGCGAGCGCCAGCCGGCGCCGCTCTCCGCCGCTCAGCGCGCCGATGAGTTTGAAGACGTCGTCTCCGCGGAAGAGGAAGCGCGCGGCGAAGTGCCGTGCCTCGCTCTCGCTGAGCGCGTGGCGACGCACCAACGTCTCGAGGATCGTACAGTCCTCGTCGAGTCGAGGGTCCTGGGCGAGAAAGGCCGGGTTGACGCCGTTGCCGAAGCGGATCGTCCCCTCGAGCGGGGCCAGCTCCCCGATGAGGGTGCGCAGGAAGGTGCTCTTTCCCGTCCCGTTCGCGCCGAGGATCGCGATGCGCTCGCCGCGCTGGACGACGAGCTCGGGCGTGCGGAAGAGCGGGCGTCCCGGGAAACCGATCGTGAGCGCCGTGGTGGAGAGGACGTCGCGACCGCTGGCCCCGCCGGCTCGGAGCGAGAGGTGCACTCGCTCGAGTTCGCGCGGCCGTTCGAGGCGCTCGAGGCGCGCGAGCTTGGTCGCTCGACCGCGTGCTTCGCGCGCACGCTGGCCGGCTCGATAGCGCTGGATGAAGGCTTCCTCCTTGCGGATATAGGCTTGCTGCGTCTCGTAGGCCGCGAGACGTTCGGCGAACCGTTTGGCGCGCAGTTCGACGTACCGGGAGTAGTTGCCGGGATATTCCTCGACTCGGCCGAACGTCAATTCGAGCGTCCGCCGCGTGACCTGATCGAGGAAGTAGCGGTCGTGCGCGACGACGAGGACGGCTCCGCGCCAGCGCTGGAGGAAGGTCTCCAGCCAGCCGAGCGCTGCGACGTCGAGGTGATTGGTCGGCTCGTCGAGGAGGAGCAGGTCGGGATCGGCGAGCAGTGCACGGGCGAGCGCCAAGCGGGTGCGCTGCCCGCCGCTCAGGTGTTCGACCGGCCAGGCGAGCTGAGAGTCGCGGAACCCGAGTCCGGCCAGAACCTGCCGTGCGCGTACCTCCATCTCGTAGCCGCCGGCGGCCTCGAAGCGGGTGCTGAGCCGCTCGTAGGCGACGAGCAAGCGTGCCTGCGCTTCGGGATCGCGTTCGTGGGCGATGCGTCCTGCGAGTTCCGAGAGCTCCGCCTCCAGACGTCGGAGATGCGCGAAGGCTTCCTGGGCGGCCTCGAGAACGGTGCAACCGAGCGGGACAGCGGCGTCCTGCGGCACGTAGCCGATCCGCAAACCCCGCTGGGTGACGATGCGGCCGCTGTCCGGTCGATCTAGGCCGGCGACGATCCGGAGGAGCGTGCTCTTCCCTGCGCCGTTCGGCCCGACCAGGCCGACACGGTCGCTTTCCAGGATCTGGAACGTGACCTCGCGCAAGAGTTCGTCCGAACCGTAGCGCTTGCTGACGCGGTCGACCGTCAGGATCGTCTCGGGCATGCGGCGCGGTCCTCGACTCCATCGTGGGGCGCCGTTTGGCGCGCTCCCGAATCGCCAACTATACTCTCGCCGTGCCCAGCTCGGCGCGAAGGGCGAAAGATGCACGGATCGTACGGGGATATCGAAAGTCTCTTGCCGGATACGGCAACCTGGGAGGCGGACGGTTGCCTCTCCCTGGCGGGACGTTCGGTCGCCGGTCTCGCCGAGGCGTTCGGGACACCGCTGTACGTGTACGACGTCGCAACCATCCGTGGCTGCTGTGCAGCGTACCGGGCGGGATGCGCCGGTTATCCGGGAGAGGCGCAGCTCGTCTACGCCGCGAAAGCCTTCGCGGCCGTCGGATTGCTCCGGCTCCTCGCCGCCGAGGGGCTGGGTGTCGACTGCGTCTCCGGTGGCGAGCTGTTCCTCGCGTGGTGCGCTGGCGTGCCTCCCGAGTGTCTGGTGTTCCACGGGAACAACAAGTCGGAGGAAGAACTCGCGCTCGCGCTGCGCCTCGGCGTCGGCCGGATCGTCGTGGACAGCCTCGACGAGCTCGAACTGCTCGCTCGGCTCGTCACTGACCCGTCCGAGCCGGTGCGTGTCCTGCTGCGGCTCAACCCGGGCGTCGAGCCGCACGATACCCATGCCTACCGGCGGACGGGTCAACTGGATTCGAAGTTCGGCCTCCCGATCGCGACCGGCGACGCGGCGCGAGCGGTCGCGCGCTGCCTGGAGCTCTGGCCAGCGATCGCGTTGCTCGGATACCATATCCACATCGGATCGCAGATCTTCGATCTCGCGCCGTACCGGTCGGCGATCGAGCGGGCGTACGACTTCGCGGCCGAGATGGCTCGCATTCACGGCGCGATCCCTCAGGAGTTCTCGCCGGGCGGTGGATTCGGGGTCGCGTACACGGTCGAGGATCGGCCCGTGGAGGTCGCCGCCGCCGCGGCGACCGTGGCGGGGTGGGTAGCCGACGCCGCGCGGGCTCGTGGGCTGCCCTTGCCGCGGCTGGTGCTCGAGCCTGGTCGGTCGCTCGTCGCGCGGGCCGGGGTCGCGGTGTACCGGGTCGGGACAGTCAAGCGGATTCCTGGGGTGCGCACCTACGTCGCGGTCGACGGTGGAATGGCGGACAATATCCGGCCGGCGCTCTACGGTGCACGGTACCAGGTGGTCCCAGCGTGCTGGAGCGATCGTCCGCCCGAGCGAGTGCGTCTCGTGGGAAAGTACTGCGAGTCCGGCGACGTCCTGATCGACGAGGCGGAGCTCCCGAGTCCGCAGCGGGGCGATCTCCTGGTGATCCCGGTCGCTGGGGCGTACTGCCTGGCGATGGCGAGCAACTACAACGCGGCCTTGCGCCCCACGGTCGTGGCGGTCGAGGACGGGGATGTCATGGTCTGGCAGCGGCGGGAGAGGCTGGATGACCTTCTGGCGCGGGAAGTCTCCGGCTGTTTTTCGGGGCGAGACGTTGAATTTCGGCGATTTTCGTAGTATCACTCAGCTGCCGCACGAAGTCGGTTCGGGTTCCGTGTAGGCCGTGAGGAGTGCGCACGGTGACCAAGGCGGAACGGCGCGGGAGACCCAAGCGGTCACGCGATGCGATGACCAAGGGGAACGGGTCGTACGATCTTCCCGTCCCGGCTGACGCTGCGGCGATCCTCGCCGCGGCGCGAGTGCACGGGCGGTTGTCGCGCGAGCAACTCGGGCGCTTGCTCGATCTGCTGGGGCCCGATACCGTCGAGACGGTGCTGGCTGAGTTGCTGGCCGAGGGGATCGTCATCCCGAGCGATGACGGCCACGCGATCGAGGGTGCGCTCGCTCCCCTCGAGAGCGAGGACGAAGCCGACCCGGATCTGCTGGTGAACGATCCGGTACGGCTCTACTTGGCCGAGATCGGACGGGTGCCGCTGCTCACCGCCGAACAGGAGGTGCAGCTCGGGCGCGCGGTGGAACTCGGCGAGTATCTCGGGGAGTGCACCCGCCAGGTCGGCGACGATCCGGTCGCGCTTCTCCAGGTGATCTGGGAGCGGTTCCGCGACGGGTGGCCGCGCGTCCGAGAGTTCGCGGAAACGGTCGGCCTGTCCCAGTCGTATCGCAGCGCGATCCTCGAGCGGATCCTGCCCCTGAGCGCACTGCAGCCGGCCGCCTTGCGCATCGCGCTCGCGCGTCTCGGGGAGAGCGTGGAGACGCTGGAGGAGGCGCTCCGGCGCCGGCGCCTAGAATTCGCCCTCTTCCCACCCGAACTCCGTACGTGGGCCGACCCGTGCGACCGTGCGCTCCCCGTGACCCCGCCCCTCGCGGAGTGCGGACTGTCTCCTGACGCGCTCGCCGCGCACTGGCGGTCGCTCCAGAAGAACGGCGAGGAGGCGCGACGGGAGCTGACCGAAGCGAATCTCCGCCTGGTCGTGAGCATCGCCAAGCGGTACGTCGGCCGCGGCCTGACGTTGCTCGATCTCATCCAGGAGGGGAACCTCGGGCTCATCCGCGCGGTGGAAAAGTTCCAGACGCACAAGGGGTTCAAGTTCTCGACGTACGCCACCTGGTGGATCCGTCAGTCAATCACCCGGGCGCTGGCCGATCAGGCGCGGACGATCCGGCTTCCGGTGCATCTCGTCGATACGCTCAACCGCCTGAGCCGGATCGCTCGCCAGCTGACGCAAGAGCTCGGTCGCGAACCGACGACTGCCGAGCTGGCGGCGGCGGCGAACCTGCCGATCGAGCGTGTGCGCGAACTCCTGCAGGCGGCCCAGGAGCCGGTCTCGCTGGAGATGCCGGTAGGCCAGGAGGAGGAGAGTACGCTCGGCGAGTTCCTCGAAGACGAGCGGGCGGTCGCACCGCTCGATGCGGCGGCGATGTCGCTCCTGCGCGAGCAGGTGCAGGCGCTGCTGGCGACCTTGAGCGAGCGGGAGCGACGGGTGCTCGCGATGCGCTTCGGCCTCGAAGACGGGCAAACGTATACACTGGAAGAAGTCGGGCGGGCCTTCGGCGTCACGCGCGAGCGGGTGCGTCAGATCGAGGCCAAAGCGCTGCGGAAGCTGCGGCACCCGCTGCGGGCGCGGGCGCTCCGCGATTTCCTCGAATGACCATCGACCGGAAGCGAAGCGCTGCGGCACCTGGCTCGCCCAGGTGGAGGACGCAATGTTCTACGATCAGGCGAAGATCTACGTCAAGGCGGGGAACGGCGGCGACGGGGCCGTCAGTTTCCACCGGGAGAAGTACGTGCCCCGCGGTGGGCCCGACGGTGGCGACGGCGGTCGGGGCGGCAACGTCTACCTGCGGGTCGATCCCTCCCTGAACACGCTCCTGCCCTTCAGCTACCAGCAGCAGTTCCGCGCCGAGAACGGCCATCCGGGGCAAGGGGACAACAAGAGCGGGCGAGACGGTGCCGATCTCTACATCGACGTGCCGCCGGGAACCGTCGTCATCGACGAGGCGACCGGCGAGGTCCTCGGTGACCTCGTCGAACCGGGGGAGGTGCTCCTCGTCGCGCGCGGTGGCCTCGGTGGACGCGGGAACCAGCACTTCGCGACGCCGAGCCGGCAAACGCCGCGCTTCGCTGAGAAGGGAGAGCCCGGGGAAGAGCGCTGGCTCCGCTTGGAACTCAAGCTGCTCGCTGACGTCGGCCTGGTGGGGCTGCCGAACGCCGGCAAGTCGACGCTGCTCGCGACGGTCAGTGCAGCACGGCCCAAGATCGCCGACTACCCATTCACGACGCTCGAACCGATGCTCGGGGTCGTGAGCGTCCCCGGTCGGGAGGGGGGATCGTTCGTTCTGGCCGATCTGCCCGGGCTCATCGCGGGAGCGTCGCGCGGCGCCGGTTTGGGACACGAGTTCCTGCGTCACGTCGAGCGGACGCGGTTGCTCATCCATGTGCTCGACGGTTCCGGTGGACTCGAGGGACGGGATCCGCTGGACGATTTCCATACGATCAATGCCGAGCTCGCGGCGTATTCGGCCGCTCTGGCCGGGAAGCCGCAGATCGTTGCCGTGAACAAGATGGATCTTCCGGAGGCGCAGGCCAACTGGCCGCGACTGGCCGAGATGCTGCGCGCGCTCGGCTACGAGGTCTATCCGATCTCCGCGGCGACCGGACAGGGAGTGGGAGAGCTGGTGCTCGCGACGTGGGAGCGGCTGCAGCGGATTCCGAAGCCCGAGCGGATCGCACCGCCGGTACGGACGCACCGGCTCTACACCTTGGATCGTTCGCAGGAGCGGTGGGAAGCGGTTCGCGTCGCGCCGCATCGGTTCGTGCTCCGGGGACCGAAGATCGAGCGGCTGACGCTGATGACCGATTTCTCCAATCCCGAGGCGGCCGAGCGTTACCAGCGCCTGCTGGCCCGCTGGGGGATCTCGCGGCGACTCACGGCGCTCGGAATTCAACCGGGTGACATCGTCGAGGTGGCTGGTCGCGAGTTGGTCTGGGAGCCGGAGCTCGCCGAGTCCGAACGCACGCCACCGCGGCGGCGACGCCTCACCAAGCGGGAGCGCTTGCTCAAGCGGGCAGGCCTGCTGGAAGAGCCGGAAGAGGAACTCGGCGAACAGTGAGGGCGGTCACTGGAGCGCCGGCGCCGCTTGCCCGGGAGTGACGCGGCGGACGTCGTACACGTCCTTGACCTGCTCGAGCTTCTGCAGGACGCGGCTGAGCTGCTGGACGCTGGCGACTTCCAAGGTCATCACGATGGTCACCGTCCGGTCGTCGTGCACGTTGGTCAGGACCGAGAGGGCGTTCAGTCCCTCGTCGGCGACCAGTGCGGTGATGTCGCGGAGGAGGCCGACGCGGTCCCAGGCTTCGATCCGGATCGTCACGGGATGTTGCTGCGGCGTCTCCCCCCAGCTGACCGGGATGATCCGTTCCGGCTCGCTGGCGTGCAGGATGTTCGGGCAGTCCGCCCGATGGACCGTGATCCCGCGCCCGCGCGTGATGAAGCCGACGATCGGGTCGCCGTAGACCGGCTTGCAACAGTTGGCGAGCCGGGTGAGGAGATCGCGCAGACCGGTGACCTGCAGCGGTGGCGGGACGGTCGCGGCCGGTGAACCGGTGATGGTGCGCGTCTTCTGATCCTCGTGCTCGGCGATGCGGGCCGCGAGCTGCTGCGGCGTGATCGCGCCGTAGCCGATCGCCGCGAGGAAGTCCTCCAGCTTCTGGTACCGTGGGAACAGCTTGAGGACTTCCTCGGGCTTCATCTCGATGCCCAGTCGGCGCAGTTCTTGGTCGAGCAGATGCCGGCCGTGGGCGATGTTCTCCTCGCGTTCCTGCTTGCGGAACCACTGGCGGATCTTCTCGCGTGCCGAGGCGGTCGTCACGTAGCCGTTGCTCGGGATGAGCCAGTCGCGGCTCGGGCCGGTGCGCGACTTGGAGGTGATGATCTGCACGACCTGCCCGTTCTGGAGCTTGTAGTTGAGCGGGACGATCTGCCCGTTGACCTTGGCGCCGACGCACTGGTGCCCGACTTCGGTATGGATGCGGTAGGCGAAGTCGATCGGCGTCGCGCCGGCCGGCAACTCGATCACGTCCCCCTTCGGGGTGAAGACGTAGATCATCTCCGGCAGGAGATCCTGCTTGACCGAGTCGACGAATTCCTGGGCGTCGAGCAGCTCGTCGCGCCACTCGAGGATCTGCCGGAACCAGGCGATCTTCGCCTCGATCGAGCGGTCGCCGCTGTCGGGGCGCAGCTGCTCCTTGTACCGCCAGTGCGCAGCGATGCCGTACTCGGCCTCGCGGTGCATCTCGTGAGTACGGATCTGCACCTCCAGTGGGATACCGTTCGGTCCGATGACGGCGGTGTGGAGCGAACGGTACAGGTTCTCCTTGGGCGTCGCGATGTAGTCGTCGAACTCACCGGGAATGGGGTGCCACATCCCGTGGATGATGCCGAGCGCCGCGTAGCAGTCGCGCTGCTCGTCGACGATCACCCGGATCCCGAGGACGTCGTAGATTTCGTCGAAGCTGCGCTGCTTCTGACGCATCTTGCGCGCGATGGACGCGATGTGCTTCTCCCGCCCGGTCACGACCGCGCGGATGCCCGCTTCGGCGAGGGCTCGTTTGACCTGCTCGATGACCTCCTGGAGATAGCGTTCCCGGTCGTGACCGCGCGATTCGAGCGCCTTGGCGATCGTCTCGTAGGTCTGTGGCTCGAGGTACTTGAAAGCGAGGTCCTCGAGTTCGGCCTTGAGCTGGCCGATGCCCAAGCGATTGGCCAGCGGCGCGTAGATCTCCATCGTTTCGCGCGCGATCCGCCGCTGCTTCTCCGGCGGCAGGTGCTCCAAGGTGCGCATGTTGTGCAGACGATCGGCCAGCTTGATCAGGACGACGCCCACGTCTTCGGCCATCGCCAGGAGCATCTTGCGGAGACTCTCGGCCTGGCGAGCCTTTTCCCGTTCGAGGCTCACCGGCTCGTTGTCCGGGCTCCAGCGGATCTTGCCGAGCTTGGTCACACCGTCGACCAGCCGGGCGATACGCGGGCCGAACGTCTCCTGGAGCTGCTCCAACGTGACGTCGGTGTCTTCCAGCACGTCGTGGAGCAGCCCAGCGGCCACCGTCTCTTGATCGAGCTGCATGTCGGCCAAGATGAGCGCGACGGCGAGCGGATGGCACAGGTACGGCTCGCCCGAACGCCGACGAGTTCCGGCGTGCGCTGCTCGGGCGAACTCGTAGGCACGCTGGATCAAGGCGAGGTCGGCTCCCGGCAAGCGCTTCTCGAACTCGGGGGCGATCGCCTCCCACGCCGGTGCCTCTTGGCTCGCCGAGACACCCGCTGCGCCGATCTTTTCGGGCTGGTGACCGCTCTCGCGGGGTACAGGAGTGGCCATGCTCCCTCGTTCGCGAGGATGTGTCGTGAGGGTTCGGTTTCTCCCTAATATGATACGAGGCACCGCTGCCGCCACGCAATCGGGAAAATTCCGGCCGCTCGCAACGGCCGATCCGGGCAACGACCTCCACGCGCTTGGCCGCACCACACTGCAGTGTGCCGAATCGGCAGATGCGATGGTGTCGCGCGGGACGCGGCGCGCTGTCCCGAGGTGGGTGGTGGTACGATTGTCTCGCTTTCATTCGGATAGCGAGCGGACGGAGCGCAGGCGATGCAGCAGACCAAGCGGATGTTCACGCCGTGGGAAGCGTTGGACGTCATCCTGGCCCATGTCAGGCGGCTTCCGAGCGAGGAGGTGAGCCTGCTCGAGGCGGTCGGTCGGGTGCTCGCCGAGCCGATCGTGGCGCCGGAGGATCATCCGCCGTTCCCGGCTGCGACGATGGACGGGTACGCCGTCATCCATGACGATACCTCGCCCTGGCGCGAGATCATCGGCGAGCAGTTCGCGGGCCATGTCACCGAGGTGACCGTGACGCCGGGAACCGCCGTGCGGATCACGACCGGAGCGCCCCTTCCGCCGGGAGCCGATGCCATCGTGCCGGTCGAAGAGGTGGAGGTCGTCGACGACCATATCGTGATCCGGCGCGATGACGTACGCCCGGGCGAGAACGTGCGGCCGGTGGGGGTCGACATCCGGCGCGGCGAGCTGGTGCTTCCCGAGGGAACGTTGCTCGGGGCAGCCGAGATCGGCCTCTTGGCGAGCCTCGGGGTCAGTCGCGTGTCCGTCTCGCGACGGCCGCGCGTGTCGATCCTGAGTACCGGGGACGAGCTCGTCGATCCGGATGCTCCGCTCGGGCCGGGCCAGATCCGCGACTCCAACCGCTTCATGCTGGTCGCCGCCGCGCGGCAGGCAGGGGCCGAAGTCGTCTGGGCTGGACGCGGTCCGGACGACGTCGAGCGCTTGACCGCGCTCCTCCGCGAGCGGGTCACGGAGAGCGACGTCGTCGTCTCCTCGGGCGGGGTGTCGGTCGGCGAGCGGGATCTCATCAGCGCGGCCTTGCGGACGCTCGGCACCGTGCACATCGAGCGCCTCTTCATGAAGCCCGGCAAACCGTTCCACTTCGTGACGGCCGGTACGACGCTGCTTTTCGGCTTGCCGGGGAACCCGGTCTCGGCGCTCGTCGGTTTCGAGATCTTCGTCGCGACCGCGTTACGGGCGATGACGGGGCAGCGCCCGGTCGAACCGGAGACTGTCACCGTCGTCCTGGAGCACGAGGTCCAGCCAGCCGATCGCATCGAGTATCAGCGGGCGATCGTGCGCTGCGATGCGGACGGGGTGCTCCGGGTGCGCACGACCGGCCCGCAGGGATCGGCTCGTCTGCTCTCGGCGGTCGGTGCCAACGCGTACCTCGTGGTTCCGCCGCGGGCCGAACCGTACCGGGTCGGGGAGCAGCTCTCGGCGATCCTCCGCGGTCCGGTGCGCGGCTCGGCGCCGCAGCCCTGATCACGCGCTCGCCGGTGGCAGCTCCGCGGAGGGTCGGGCGAAGAGTTCCTGGTAGAGCGCCTCGCTCCCGATCCACACCTCGCCGTCCTCGTACACTTCCTTTTTCCAGATCGGGGCGACCTGCTTGAGGCGCTCGATCGCGTACCGGCACGCCTCGAACGCTTCGGCCCGGTGCGCACTGGCCACTGCGATGACGACGCTCGCCTCGCCGATCGCCAGGCGACCGGTGCGGTGGTGGATGGCGACACCGAGGATCGGCCAGCGTCCGGCGATCTCGCTGGCGATCTGGGCGAACGCTTCCTCGGCGGCCTCGGCATAGGCTTCGTACTCGAGGTACCGGACACGCTTGCCGCGTGCCTGCTCGCGGACCGTGCCGACGAAGGTGACGATCGTGCCGGCACCGGGATGCGCGACCAGGCGCTCGACGGCCGCCGGGTCGAGCGGATCCGGTCCCACGCGGAAGCGCTCGCTCCCACCGGAAACCGGCGGGATCAGCGCGACCTCGTCTCCCTCCGAGAGCCGCTGATCCGGCCGAGCGTACCGCCGGTTGACCATCACGAGCATCGAGCGGCGCAGGCGATCGAGGATCGGCTGGTCAGCGATGAGCCGTTCCAGGAGTTCGCCGACCGTCGTCCCTTCCGGGAGTTCGTGTTCGTCCCTCTCCCGACCGAGCAGTTCGCGGACGACCGCGAAGTAACGCACCGTGACGCGCATGGACTCGCTCACCCTTCCGTGTCGCGACGGCGTCGGCGCGGTCGCGGCAGTTGCGTGAGGAGGCTGAGGAGAAGGAGGACGATCCCAAGCCCGCCGACGACGCTGCTCGCGAACTCGCTGAGGACCAGACCGAACACGCGCGTGAGGACGAAATGACCGACGATGAGGAGAGCGCCGGGCAGAAAGAAAACCAACCAGAGTTGGTTCGCGCGCTTCCGCATGCTGCACCCCGGGAGTCGCGCTCGGGTCGCGACGACGGTCCTCGAACGCCGCACGGCGCAGGGGCGAGCGCGAGCCACCCTCGACCCGAGCGGTGACGCGACGAGCGAACCGGCACCCCCGGCAGGATTCGAACCTGCGACATGCGGCTTAGAAGGCCGCCGTTCTGTCCGCTGAACTACGGGGGCATGGCACGCCATCGCACTCCACACGATGGTACCGCAGGCCGTGTCGGCGCGGCAAATCGGCGCGCCACGGCCGAATCCCGGCTGGCCGACGTGCCCACCGGAACCCGAACTGCCGCAGCGCTGAGCGTCGCGCCCCCGGCTGCCAGCCGGTCATGCCGAGGGCATCGGTGCTTGGCGACCGAAACGCAGGGCGGCGATGGTGCCACCATCGACCAGGATGTCGCTTCCGGTGATGAACGACGCGGCCGGGCTGACGAGGAATTCGACGACCGCCGCGATGTCGTCGGGCGTCCCGATCCGCCCGGCCGGTGAGGCGGCGATCATCGCCCGCATCGTCTCGCCGTGTGGGCTGGCCAGCTCCTGCTGGGCCATCGGCGTGGAGATGATTCCCGGGCTGACCGAAACGACCCGCGCTCCCCGGGCGCCCCAGGCGAGCGCCGCGGCAGCGACGCGAACCTGGTTGGCCCGCTTGGCGATCGCGTAGGCGGCCTCCGGTCGGAGTTGCGCTGGATCGAAGATCGGCAGGTGTGCGAGTCGGTCCGTCGGTACGGTCGCCAGGAGATGCTCGACATCCGGCGGAAGATTCGCCATGGCGCCCGCCATGCTGGCGATGCAGACGGCGACGCAGCCCGGTGCAGCGTAGGGGAGGAACGCGTCGAGGACGAGCGCGGTGCCGACGACATCGACGCGGACGATACGCTCCGGTGGTGCTTGGACAGGCGAGAGACCGGCCGTATGGATCAAGAAGCGGAAACGGCCGAGTCGCTGGACAGTCTCGGCGAGCGCTCGCACCGCGTCGCTGTCGGCGACATCGACGCGCATCGTCGTGACATCGTGTCCCTCGTCGCGGAGTTGCGCGGAAACGCGCTCGAGCGTCGCCTCGCTGATGTCGGCCAGCAGCAGTCGCCGCCCCGGACCCAAGCGACGGGCGATCGCGGTTCCCATGCCGCCGGCACCGGTGACGACGACGACGTCCCGTTCGAGGGTGCGTTCCGTGGTCATCGGACTCCTCCCTTCCCCGGCTTC
The DNA here is from genome assembly GCA_026419575.1 of Thermomicrobium sp. Lineage (GTDB taxonomy): Bacteria > Chloroflexota > Chloroflexia > Thermomicrobiales > Thermomicrobiaceae > Thermomicrobium. The sequence goes on from JANZZC010000060.1 coordinate 40,888, forward strand.
TCGCTCACGGTACAGCCCCGTGGGAGAGTCGTCAAGATGGCCCGGGTCGCGCTGTCGCGCGGTGCGGTCACCTGCGGGCCCGGCGAAGCCGTCCGGCGTCCCTGCTCCGCGAACCCAGCGCGTTCGCGTCGTCGAGACGCGCCTCCCAGGATCGGCGGGGTCCGTGCGTTCGACGCGGGGGTACCGGGGCCGGTCGCCTCTCGCTTCGCACGACAGGAGACGCCCGCACGCAGTGCTCGACCGCTGCCGCTGTGCCGGCGCTGCGTCCCCTCCCTGGAGCGCACGAACCAGCCGCCGGAGTTCCCTGGAGCGATGCGGCGTGGAGTTCGCGACGAGCGACACCCCGGGAGCGGACGAGCTCCCGGGGCGAATCGCCGGCTCGCTGTCACTCGGCTGCGATCGGCAACAGACCGTGCGGGTTCTCCGGAGCGTAGTCGGGGCACGCTAGCTTGGCGTCCTGCTCGCTGAGGAAACGTTCGATCAGCTCGCAACGGTGCGGTTCGCTCGAGCCGGGTGCCACGTTCTCACGGAAGTAGACGCAGCCGCGGCAGGCCTCGGCGACCTGCAGTAAGCCACCGGCGTGGAGACTCCAGACGATGGCGCCGAGGCCGCGCTCGAGCGCCGCGAGTTCGTGATCGTTCAGCGTGTCGAGGGCGGTCTCGAGCGTCTGACCGAACGACTCCAGCCGCTGGACGACCTCTTCCCCGGCTGGCGTCAGCCGCAGCAACGTCACGCGCCGGTCGAACGGGCTCACTTGCCGCGCGACGAGACCGTCGCGCTCGAGGGCGTCGATGACCCCGATCGCGGTCACGTGCGTCACACCGAGCGCTTGGGCGAGTCTCCCGACGGAGGAGAGGAACGGTTTCGTGAAGCGGATCCAGAGCAGGGTCTGCGCCTGCATCGGCGTCAGACCCAGCCCCTTGACTTCTTCGGACGAGATCGCCTTGATAGCGTGACTCAACCGCAGCAGCGCCATCGCGATCCGCGCTGCCCGGGAACGTTGCCGGAGTTCTGGATCGAATACGGTCATGAGCGGATACTCGTCCCTTCCGCTCGATGGTTCTCTCGTCGTACGCGGCAAGTATAGCACTCGTTCCGTCGCGAACCGACGCGCTTCAGAAGACGCCCCCCTTCACGTACGGATACGTCCAGAGGATGGCCTGCAGGAGCACCGCCTTGAGCCAGGCCTGGTGCATTCGCTCGACCATGGCGGGGTCGCGCTCGCCGCGTTCGAGGAAGGGGCGGACGGTCGCGTAGATCGGGTAGACGAGCGCGATCATGTAGCGGTAGTGGACGAAGGGGGGCGCTCCCTCGACACCGTCGGTCTGGTTCTTGCGGTCGAAGTGCCGGCGCCCGATCTCGTAGGCGTAGTCCAGCCAGCGCTGGTCGAACTCGGCGCGGCAGGTGTCCAGCACCCACTGGCCGAAGCGCCGACGGACGCGCGCCAGGTACTCCTGGTGCGGTCCCTCCGGGGTGGAGAAGTAATGGAGGAGAAAGTCGTGACTGCCGACGAAACCGTACCAGACGTCGAGCAGTTCCTCCACGTGCGGAGCCAGGAGCTCGCCGGCGCGGCGCAACGCGACGACGTCTTCCTCAGTGAAGAGCAGCGCCTGCTGGAGCGTGGCGAGGTCGGCTTCGGTGTACGGCGCCCGTGGCAACGTCGGATCACCATAACGATAACCGGGAATCGCCGGGGCAGTCATGGCGGTCGCTCCTTCCACTGAACACAGAATACGTCGGATACCTACATGATAGCGGTGCGCGCGCTGCCTGTCAAGCCCCGCGCGAGCGAAGCGGCCGGACTGCGCTGGCGAGCGCCGGCGCAGCGGTGCTGGGGCCGCGCCCTGGCGAGCGGACCGCAGTGCGAGCGGATCAGGGCTGCGCAGGATGGAGCAAGCAGCTGCCCCGCGGCTTCCCGGAGCACGTTCGGCCGCTGGACGGGCACGGGAGCGCAGTCCTGACGGCTCCGGATGACGGCAGCGGGCGCTGGCGGCATCCCTCGTTCCGGACAGGAGGTCTCTGGGAACGCGCGAAGCGGTCCGCGGGATGGTCCGCCACGGCCTGCCCAGTATCCCTGCCCGCGCGGCCGGCGGTGCGGGGTGGGGCAGCGGCGAGACCGGCAGCGATCCGCCAGACGGCCGCGCTCCGGCACCCACGGAGGTATCGGGAAGCCGCTGGCGAGCCCAGCGCCGCGGACCGTCTCGTGGACGGCGGTCGGGCATGCGTCGAGAGCGGCGGCAGCCGGGGTGCGGAGGCCAGACCGGCCGTGGCGGGACCCGCGGTGCGTCGCTCGTGCCTGGGCAGGCTGGGCGCGATGACGGACACGCCGGTCTGCTCGTGTCGCATCGCCCGGGTTCCCGGTCGACCGCTGGTCGAGATGGGAGAGCGCCGGTCGATCGCTCGCCGGGCCGGTGCACGAGGGTCTTGACAACGGGGCACCACTGTGCTATCCTCAAGATGCGATCCCGACGAGTTGTCGTCGGACCGTCGCAGGGAAGCCCGGGGTACCGGGCGACCCGATCCGGTCTCGGTAGCCACCTACCGGGACTACCGCTCGTGAGGGCGGTGCCAGGATCGATCGCCAACCGGACCGGCGCGAGCCGGGAAGGGGGTGAGTCCGAGACTGGCGGAGCGCGCCGGGACGCGAGAGGCTCGTCGGGGTCGCGTTCTTTTTTCTCGTGCGTCGATCCCGTTGCTCGCGCCTCCGGACCGTTGTCCGCGTCGAGCGTTCGTCGCTCCGCTCTGCTGCCCTCGTTCGCCCCATGCTATGCTTCGCGCCGTATCGTCGGAAGCGAGGGAGCCGATGCAGCCAAATCACCAGTCTCCGATCGACGTGATCCAGCACGCGATGCGGGAAATCGTCTCCTTGCACCGGATCACCGTGCAGCAGCTCGGGGAGCTGATCCGCGTCCAGAGCGAGACGACGGGCCAGCTCCACGGGGTCACCGATGCGATGCGGGAGATCGGCGCGCTGTTCCGGGAAATGACGGGCGCGCAGGGGCGGGTCAACGAGTTCATGACGGTACTCGCCGACCAGTTGCAGAAGATGGCCGAAATCGACGGGACCATGCGTCAGGCCGTCGTCGCGCTGGTCGACCAGTTCGAGCAGGTCGCCGGGCAGCTCGCCGGCGTGCACGTGCTGCTGCGCCAGGTGTTGCGCGATCAGGAACGGCTCTCGCTCGCGGTACTCGGTCAGGAGATCGAACAGCGCGCGCCTTCCCTCTTCTGTCGGTACCTGACCCGGATGCGCTGGGGCGTTCCGGGGACGTTCTACGACGAGGTCGAGCCGGCCTTGTCGGACGCCGGCCTCGATCTCTGGCTGGAGGCCCGGCTGGTCGTGCACGGCTCGGTGCGTCGCGAGCGACCGGGGGAACCGCTCTGGGTCGTCCTGTGGATCGTCCCGGAGCTGGACGAGTCGGTCGTCTCGCGCGTCGCCGAACAGGCCGGACAGCTGCGGCGCGAGCTCGGTCGTGTCGTTCCGGCGGTCGCGCCGCTCCGCAGCGAATACCCGACCGACGCCGCAGTCGCCCGCGGTGTCCTCGTCGTGACCGAGACTGGGATCGCTGACTGGGATCGGGTGCTCGGGTACTGGCAGGGTAGCGGAGCGTCCTGACGGTCGGTTCCCTCCGCGGGGAAGGCGTGCCGGCGATGATCGACCGTCTCCTCGACCGCTCGGCGTCGCTCATTGAACCGACGATCGCCTCCCTCGTCGTCCTCCTCCTGGTCTGGCTCGTCCTCCGGTTCGCGCGCGCAGCCGTTCGCCGCTTCTTCGGACGACTTCTCCAGGCCGATCGCCTCGCGGCGCGCGACGTCGCGGCCCGGGTACGCACGCTGACGACGTTGGGCGAGTCAGCGGTCCGGCTGTCCGTCCTCCTGCTCGCGGCGCTGACGATCCTCGCGCTCTACGGGGTGCCGATCGGCCCCCTGCTCGCCAGCGCCGGCGTCGTCGGGCTGGCGATCGGTCTAGGGGCACAGACGCTCATCCGCGACGTCATCGCGGGAATCTTCATCGTACTGGAGGACCAGTTTCACGTCGGCGACGTCGTCAGTATCGTGAACCTCGGCGGCAACGTGAGCGGGACGGTGGAGGCGCTGACGCTGCGCTACACGGCGCTCCGCGCGCTCGACGGCGCCTATGTCATCGTTCCCAATGGGGAGATCAGGGTGGTGCAGAATCTCTCCCGGGACTGGGCGCGGGCGATCGTCGACATCCCGCTGGTTCCGGAAGAGGACGTGGATCGAGTGATCGATGTCCTGCAGCCGCTCCTCGCTTCGCTCCCTGACGATCCGGAACTCGGTCCGCTCGTGCTCGAGCCCGGCGAGGTCTTCGGCGTCGAGGCGCTCGGACAGCAGCAGGCGACCGTGCGTCTCGCGGTGAAGACGCGTCCCTCGCAGCAGTGGCGGGTCGCGCGCGAGCTCCGCCGGCGCATCTTGCACGTCCTGCGCGAGGCTGGCGTGAGCGCTCCGTACCCGCGCACGGTCACCATCTTCCAGCCGTCGCCCCCGGAGCGAGCGACTCCTTCCGGAGGGGCGTGCTAGACTCAGCGGAGGAGACGGCCGGCGGGTGATGCGGGAGGCGGCTCGATGCGCGTCGTACGGAACGTTGGATATCTCAAACGACGGCAACGCGCCTCCCGCCTCATGATCGCCGTCGGCCTGACCGGGTTGTTCGGGTCAATCGCGCTCACGTTCTTCCAGCAGGTCCTGTACATCTACCTCGCGTACGCAGCACTGATCACCGGGTTCCTCTTCTTCAATGCCGGTATGCAGCAGTGGGCGAAGTGGAACCGCCGGCCACGCCCCGACGAACTCCTGGACTCGACGCTCCGGCGTCTGAACGATCGCTACACGCTCGTCCACTACCCGGAGATCCCGGAAGGCTGGCGGCCGGAGCACGTGCTCGTCTGGCCCGGCGGGATCCTGAACATCACGACGCGGGAACTCGCCGGGCGAATCGTCGTCCGCGGAACCCGCTGGCGCCGCTTGGATCGCTTCTTCCTGCGCTTGCTGACCTTCGGCGGGCCACCGCTCGGCAACCCCACGGTGGAATGCCAGCGGCAGATGGAGGCGCTGCGGACGTTCCTCCAGCGACGCGATCTCCCGGGCGCGGAGCTCGTCGATGGGTTGATCGTCTTCCTGAACGACCAGGTCCAGCTGGAAGTGGTTGAGACCCCGATCACGGTCGTGACGCGCAAGGAACTGCTCGACGCGATCCGCGCCTACGGGACGGAGCGGCGGCTCAGCCAGGGGGAGATCGACGAGATCGTCTCGGCGCTGGCCCAAGGAGAGCAGGTCGAGGGGCCGCGCTCGTTGCCGACCCGCGAACCGGTCAAGACGAAGTGAGCGAGTTCACGCACGACATCCCGACCGAACCGACGCCACGGTGGCCGGTGCTCGGTCACGAGCCGATCGTCGCCGAGCTCGCCCGGTCGTTGCGCACCGGGCACGTCCACCACGCGTACCTGTTCGCTGGCCCGGCCGGTATCGGGCGCACCACGCTCGCCTACGCCTTCGCTGCGGCCTTGCTCTGCGAGGCTCCGGTGGAGGCTCGGCCGTGCGGGCAGTGCCGGGCCTGCCAGCGCGTCGCTCGACGGGTCCACCCGGACGTGACGCGGGTGAGCCTCGAGCAGGAGCGCGAGGACGCGAAGCTCGTCTCGATCGATCGGATCCGCGAACTCCGTGCGAACCTCTCCTTGCGCCCCTTGGAGGGGGCCTGGCGGGTGGCGATCGTCGACGACGCGGAGCGGTTGTCGCGCGACGCCGCCGATGCGCTGCTCAAGACGCTCGAAGAACCACCACCGTACGCGGTGCTCGTGCTGATCGCCGAGGACGCGAACGCCGTTCCCGAAACGATCCGCTCGCGCTGCCGGACGTACCAGTTGCGTCCGTTGCCGCCGGCCGTGGTCGAGGCGGCGCTGGTGGCGCGCGGCGCGAGTCCGGATCGTGCGGCGCGCCTTGCCAAGCTCGCTCGTGGCCGCATCGCGGAGGCGCTGCGGCTCGCCGAGGACGCGGACGCGCTGGATCGATACGAACGGCAGGTCGCCGAGGTGGTCGCCGCGATGAGCGAACCGCTCGCGGCGATCGGTTTCGCGCGGCGCGCGACCGACCGCTACCGGCGTGGCCAGCGGGTCGCCGTGCAGCAACTCTTGCGGCTGGCGGCCGAACTGTGGCGTGACGCTGTGTGGCTGGCGGCCGATCCGGCGGCATCGATCGTCCACGAGGAGGCGCGGGGGGCTTTGCTGGAACTCGCGCGCCGCCGTGGCCTCGCCGGGACGGTGGCTGGGCTCGCCGCGACGCTCCAGTGCCTCGCCGACCTCGAGGCGAACGTGCAGGCGCGTCTCGCACTGGACGCGGTCGCTGTCGTCTGGACGGAGACGGCCGGATGAAGGGAGCCGTGCGACGACTCGGCTCGGCGCGCCTGGAATGGGCGGAACTTCCCGAGTCGACCCGTTGGGTCGCCGTGCCGGGGCCGCTCGGGGACGAGGTGGCGCTGGTCGTCGCGGCGGGGCCGGTGTTCGGCGACGACGCGACGAGCGAGCCGATCCCGGCTCGACTGCTCGCGCCGGACGAGGTCGACCGGCTCCCGGCGTTGCTCGAGCGCGCGCTCGCGGTCGCGGCGACGCTCGATCCTGCATCGGCGCCGAAGGTCCGGGGCGTTCGCCCAGTTCTGGCGGGCGGATTCGTGCTCGAGTTCGCTGCCGAGGCGGCGGAGGTGGAGCGTGCCGTACGCGACCTCGCTCCGCGACTCGGTGTACCCGTGCGGGGCGTCGCGGTCGGAACAGGGCGGGCGCTCTCCGGTGGCCTGGGACGACTTGCGGTGTTCGGCGATCCGCTCCAGGCGGCGGTGGACCGACTCGCGACCGGTGAGCCGGATCGGCCGGGCGGCTTTCCGCGGATCGGTGCGGTCGTCGCCACGCCGCGGGGCGAGGGGATCGTTTGGGCGGTCCGAACGCGCGACCGCACCGTCCTCGTCCGGATCGGCGAGGAAACGGTGCGGTTCTCCGTCGATGAGGTGCGCACTCTCCGCTGAAGCGCCGGGATGCGCTCAGGAACCGGCCGGCGGTGCCGGTAGCCGTACGAGGAAGAGGCCTCGTTCGGTCAGGACGTAGGCCAAGCCCTGCACGTCGTCCACGGCGAGATCGAGGAGCCCGTCGAGCGACGGTGCGCCCGCCCCGCTGATGACCTGCTGGACGAGCGTCCCATCGGTGCGGAGCCGCACGATGCGCCCGCTGCGCGTCCCGACATAGCGGAAGGGTCGATCCGGTTGTTGCGCGAGCGCAACCGCGTCGGTGACCGGTGGGTCGATGCGGGCGGTCGCGGTCGCCTCCAGGGCTCCGCGGTAGAAGGTGAGGACGGTCCCGTCGGTGAGCAGCACGTGGATACGCCCGTCGATCTCGAAGTCGACTGCTGCGCGCAGCTGATCCGCTGCTTGACCACCGGTCCAGTCCTCCGGGAGGTTCTGGTACGCGCCGGCGAGAAAACGGAGGATCTGGCCGCTCTGCGGCTGGAGCACGTAGAGGTTACCGGTGAAGGCGCCGACCACTGCGATGTTCTGATAGGGAGCGCCGAACGTCCCGACCCGGAACGCGTGCCAGCGCGCGGTCGTCGGATCGAAACGGTAGGCGACGCTTCCGTCGAAGGCGACCGGGACTCCATCGTCCCAAGCGGCACCGAGGAGAGTGCCGACCTGCACCCCGTCGACCGTGTCGCCGGGCCCGAGCAAGCGCTGTCTCTTATACACATCT
>JANZZC010000090.1 GCA_026419575.1 Thermomicrobium sp.
GCTGGGGAGCCGGCGCCGGCTGCGCGGCGAGAATCGGGCGGATGTCGTCCATCCCCGCTCGCGCCCCGTTCGCCTGGCCGGCCCTCGCCCTCGTCATCAACGCCTTCGTCTGGGGCACTTCCTGGTGGCCGTTCCGGCAGCTCGAGGCGCCGCACCAGCGGTTGCACCAGACGGCTGCCGAGGCGGTGCGCGCCTGGAACCGCGGCGAGCGCGAGCGGGCGCGCGAGCTGGGCGAGGAGGGGCGCCGCATCTCCGGCGAGATCGTGCAGCTTCTCGAGGCGCTGCGGACAGCGTGAAGACAGCGGTCGCCGTCGAACGGCGAGTGCGTACCTCACGTTGTCCAGAGCCAGTGCACGGGGACAGGAAACGGAACTCGCAGTATCGGCGCTCGCTGCCCCCGGTGGCTCGCGGGATCGGGTCTTCCCGACCGCTCGAGCCTCACGGCGGAGTGGGATCGGGACGACGTCCAGACGGAATCGTCGAGGCTCTTGCTCGCCCCTGGTACTCCCGGTAGAGTTCGCGCTGTGCTGCTCGGTGACTCGGGAGGAGGTGGCGCGTGAGCGAACGGGCGATCGGCGCGGGTACCCAGGCCGGCGAAAGCTGGCTCGAGCGGTTCTTCCACCTGCGCGAGCTCGGCACGAACGTCCGGACCGAAATCCTCGCCGGTTTCACGACCTTCATCGTCATGGCGTACATCATCTTTGTCAATCCTCAGATCCTGAGCGCTCCGGACGTGCCGGACAAGTTGCCGATCTCCGCCGTGACGACGGCCACCGCCCTCGTGGCGGGAGTGATGACGATCGCGATGGGGTTGGCGACCAACCGGGCCTACGCGATGGCGCCCGGCATGGGACTCAACGCGGTCGTCGCCTTCCAGCTCATGGGCGCGCTCGGCCTGACCGCTGCCGAGGCGATGGGGGTCATCGTCGCGGAAGGTCTTGTGATCACGATCCTCGTGCTCCTCGGGATCCGGCGTTACGTCATGGAGGCGATCCCGCTCGAGCTCAAGCAAGCGATCTCGGTCGGGATCGGACTCTTCATCCTGTTCATCGGCCTGGTCAACGGCGGCATCGTGGTGCGCGACGAGGCCACCCTCGTCCGGCTCGGTGACCTCCGCGGCGTCCCGGTCTTCGTCACCGGTGTCGGGCTCCTGATCACGCTCTTCCTCCTGGCGCGCGGTGTCCGCGGTGCCCTGCTCTGGGGCATCCTGCTCACGACGGTGGTCGCCATCATGGCGCGCGCGGTCACCGGTACCGAGGCGTTCCCGCCCGGTGTCGCCCAGCTCCCCAGCCAGTGGATCGCTGTCCCCGACTTCAGCCGGATCGGCGACTTCAGCTTCGGCTTCGTGGCCAAGCTCGGGGTGCTGACGGCCATCCTGGTCGTCTTCTCGATCATGCTCGCCGACTTCTTCGATACGATGGGGACCTTGATCGGCGTCGGGCGCCAGGCCGGCTATCTCGACGAGCGCGGCGAGTTCCCGCAGGCGCAGCGGGCGCTCCTGGTCGACTCGCTCGGCGCGGTGATGGGCGGCGCCTGCAGCGCGTCTTCGGCGACGACCTACATCGAGTCGGCAGCGGGGATCAGCGTCGGTGGTCGCAGCGGGCTGGTTTCGGTCGTGACCGGGATCCTTTTCCTCCTCTCGATGCCGTTCTGGCCTGTCGTCGGCATCGTCCCGGCCCAAGCGACGGCCCCAGCGCTCATCATCGTGGGCTGGATGATGATGGGGGTGCTCAGCGAGGCGGAAGCCGAGGCGGAAGGGAAGCCATCGCGGATCCGCGTCGGCGGGATCGACTTCGCCGATATCGAGGTGGGGCTGCCGGTCACGATGACGATGCTGATGATGCCCTTCACCTACAGTATCACGGACGGCATCGGCGCCGGCTTCATCACCTATACGTTGATTAAGGTCTTCCGCGGCAAGTTCCGCGAGGTGCACCCGGTGCTCTACGTGGTGAGCGCGGCGTTCGTCGTCTACTTCCTGCGGCACGCGCTCGGGCTAGTGGTGTGAGGCGTCGCTAGGCGCGGAGCGTCTGGCGGGCCGCTTCGATGACGAGGACGAGCAGCGAGAGCCCCACGGCGTAGGCGCCGAGGACGGCAGCGAGCGTCCAGGCGAAGGCGCCGTGCGGGTCGCCGTTCGTGTCGCACTCGTCGGCTCGTCCCAGGCAGCGGAGCAGCCAGTGCGGGCCGACGAGCACGGCGAGGAGCGCCAGGAGCACCGTAGCGACGTCGAGCATCGCGGTGCTCCTGGCTCGGGGTCAGCTCTCGGCGCGCTGGCGCGCTGCGACCACCGCGAGGACGATGACGAGCGCCGCCAGCGCGACGAAGAGGATCGCGGCGATCGCGCCGCTCACCCAGCCAGCGAAGGTGAGCAAGACCAGCAACCCGAACAGGGGCAGGAGGAACCAGATCAGCACTTGGAGCCGCGGCATGGCTCGACTCCTTCCGCAGCGACGGAACGCGCTGGTACGCGCGTCGCTGCCTGGGTTCTCCGGTATGCCTCCAGCATAGCACGCGGTGACGTCCGGAGTTCGACGACCGCCCGCGTGCGGCTCCTCTCGGCAGGTGGTGGGCGAGTGCACCGCGACCGGTGTCACTCCATCCAGGCGCGGTAGCCCCGTGTGGCTCGCAAGTGCTCCGGGAGCGCCGGTTCGACGTGCACGGTCACGTCGGCCGACTGGCCGATGGTGTCCTCGACGGCGCGGGCGACCGTGCTGGCGATATCGTGCGCGGCGCGGACGCTGAGCTCGGGATCGACCTGGATGTGCAGGTCGACCCAGACCAGGCCGTCGCCACCGCGGGTGCGGACGTTGTGGACGCCGCGGACGCCCGGGACCGCCAGCACGGCGCACTCGATCACCTCGACCGGGACGACGGCGGTGTCGGAGAGGGTGAGCGCAGCGTCCCGGATGATCGTCCAGGCACCCCAGCCGATCACCCCGGCGATCCCGATCGCCAACAGCGGGTCGACGAGCGGGTAGCCGAGGCGCACGGCGACCAGGCCGGCGATGACGGCGAGCGAGACGAGGGCGTCGGCCGCGGTGTGCTTGGCGTCGGCGCTCAGGATCGGACTGCGGAGTTCCTGTCCGCGGCGGCGTTCCCAGGTGCTCACGCCGACGTTGACGAGCAGCGTGGCGGTCATCACGGCGAAGGACAGGGGAGTCGCTTCGGGGTGCGCGCCCGCGTGGAGCCGTTGCCAGGCTTCCTGCAGGATCTGGACGACGAGGAGGCCCATCGCCCCAGCGATGACGAGGGCCGTCAACGCTTCGAAGCGCCGGTGCCCGTACGGGTGTTCGGGATCCGGTGGGCGGGTCGCGACCGCCATGCCGACGAGCCCCACGACGTTGGCTGACGCGTCGAAAAGGGAGTTCAACCCGTCGGAGAGGATGGCGAGACTCCCGGTGACGATGCCGACGATCAGCTTGGCGACGGCGACCGTGAGGTTGAGCGCCAGCACGACCAGCAGCGTATTCCGAATGGCGCGACTACGCGACGACCTGCGCATCCCGCGACTCGCCGGCCCGACGGACGGTTCCCGCGAGCAACTCTACGCTGGCGATGTCCGTGCGGAAAAGAGCAAACGCTGGATTCACGCGGGCTAATCGGATGACCGGCTCCTCACCGTGCCCGGTCGCCGGCAGCAGCGTCGCGACGACGCGGACGAGGTCGTGTCAGCCGGGGTCGTCGCCGCTCCTGCCGTCCGGAACGCTCGGGACGGAGCGCCGGTCGGAGAGTTCGGCCAGGCCGAGGGAGGCGACCGTCGTCGACTCGCCACGGCATCGCGGGAAGCGGCTGGTTAAGATTGTCCAGCGTACGGGAGTGCTGTGGACGCGCTCGAACCGAGGGAGGCACGATGAGCGGATTCACATGGATCCCGATCAAGCAGTACACCGACATCCTCTACGAGCGGCTCGAGGGAGAGGGGATCGCCAAGATCACCATCAACCGGCCGGAAGTCCGCAACGCCTTCCGACCGCTCACCGTCATGGAGATGATGGACGCCTTCGCCCATGCGCGTGACGACGGATCGATTGGCGTCGTGCTCCTCACCGGCGCTGGCGACAAGGCGTTCTGCTCGGGCGGTGACCAGCGGGTGCGCGGCCACGGTGGGTACGTCGACGACCAGGGGATCCCGCGCTTGAACGTGCTCGACCTCCAGAAGCAAATCCGGTACTTGCCCAAGCCGGTCATCGCCGTCGTCAACGGGTACGCGATCGGCGGCGGGCACGTGCTCCACGTCGTCTGCGATCTCACCATCGCTGCCGAGCACGCCAAGTTCGGCCAAGTCGGGCCACGGGTCGGGAGCTTCGACGCCGGATACGGCGCGACGCTCTTGGGACGGATCGTCGGTCACAAGAAGGCGAAGGAGATCTGGTTCCTCTGCCGGCAGTACACGGCGCAGGAAGCGCTCGAGATGGGCTTGGTCAATGCGGTCGTCCCCTACGAGAAGCTCGAGGAGACGGCGGTGGAGTGGGCGCGCGAAATCCTCGAGAAGAGCCCGACCGCGATCCGATTCCTCAAGGCGGCGTTCAACGCCGACACCGACGGCTTGGCCGGACTGCAACAGCTCGCCGGCGACGCGACGTTGCTCTACTATCTGACCGACGAGGCGAAGGAGGGGCACCGAGCGTTCCTCGAGAAGCGCAAGCCGGACTTCTCCAAGTTCCCGCGCTTCCCGTGATCACGAGGTGACGCGGATGGCGCAGGCCGCCGGCGGTGCGACGAGCCGGAAGACCGAGTTCCGAGGCTGGCGTGTCTGGTGGCTGGGAGCTCGCCCGGCCACGCTCGCCGCGGCCGTGGGCCCAGTGATCGTCGGGACAGCGGCCGGGGTGCGGGAGACCGGCACGGTGCGCTGGCTGCCTTTCCTGGCGGCGTTGGTGGCGGCGGTGCTCATCCAGGTCGGGACGAACTACGCGAACGACCTCTTCGACTACCTGAAAGGGGCGGACCGGCCGGAGCGGGTCGGACCGGCCCGCATCACGGCGCGCGGGCTCGTCAGCGTCGGGGAGATGCGCCGAGCGGTCGGCGTGACCTTCGGTGCGGCGACGCTGCTCGGGCTCTATCTGGTCTGGGTCGGCGGCTGGCCGATCCTGGCGATCGGGCTCGCCTCGATCGCGGCCGGCATCCTGTACACGGCTGGGCCCTGGCCGCTCGGGTACGTCGGGCTCGGCGATCTCTTCGTGTTCCTGTTCTTCGGGCTCGCGGCGGTCGGCGGCAGCGCCTATCTCCAGACCGGATCGTTCTCGCCGCTCGCGCTGGCGGCGGCGGTACCGGTCGGATTCCTGATCACGGCGATCCTCGTCGTGAACAACTTGCGGGATATCCCGACCGATCGGGCGGCAGGCAAGCGGACGCTGGCGGTTCGGATCGGCGCGCGGGCGACGCGCTGGCAGTACGCAGCGCTGGTGCTCGCTGCGTACGTCGTGCCGCCGTTCGTCTGGCTCGCTGACTGGGCGGGGCCGGCGACGCTGCTCCCCTGGCTCACGCTTCCACCGGCGCTGCGGCTGGTGCAGCGGGTGCTCGGTGGCGCGGACGGTCCGGCCCTGAACCCGGTACTCAAGCGGACCGCCCAGCTGCAGCTCGCCTTCGCCGTGCTCTTCGCGCTCGGATTGCTGTGGTGAAGCGATTCAGTCTGCGCTGGTTCCCCTACGAGATCGCGCTGCGCACCCCCCTGGTGACGGGACAGGGGGCGATCCGGCGGCGTCGAGGGCTGCTCCTGCAGCTCGTGGACGTGGAGGGAGCGGTCGGCTGCGGCGACGTCGCGCCGTGGCCCGGTCGGGAAACCGTGGAGCTGCCCGAGGCGATCGCGTGGCTCGAGGAGGTTCGGGACGCGGTGGAGGGAGGAGCGTCGGCGGGCGTACTCGCGACCGATGCCCGGCAGTCGCGCGGGGCGTTCGCGGCGCGGGCGGCGCTCGAGACGGCGCTGCTCGATCGCGAGGCACGGTGCGCCGGTGTGCCGCTCGCGCGCTGGCTCCGTACCGAGGCTGCCGACCGCGTCCCGGTGAACGCGGTGCTCGGCCTCGCCGATACGGAGACGACGGTGCGCCGTGCGCAGGAAGCCGTCGTCGCTGGGTTCCGTACGCTCAAGCTCAAGGTGCAGCCTACGCTGGTGGACGCCGAGCGGGTCGCGGCGGTGCGCGCGACCGTCGGTCGCGACGTCCGCCTGCGCCTGGATGCGAACGGCGCGGCCGACGTCGCGACCGCGCTGGCGTTCGCGCGGGCGGTGGCGCCGCTCGAGGTCGAGTATCTCGAGCAGCCGGTCGCGACGCTGGAGGAACTCGCCGAGCTCCGACGACGATCGCCGGTGCCGCTCGCGGCCGACGAGGCGTTGGTCGGGCTCGCGGCAGTGGAGCGTGCCCTCGCACTCGACGCAGCCGATGCGCTCGTGCTCAAGGTGCCGCTCCTGGGCGGCCCGCGCGTGGCGCTGGCGGCAGCGGAGCGAGCGCGGGCGCGCGGCGTCGACGTCGTGCTGACCGGGATGCTCGAATCGGGTGTCGGGCTCGCTGCCGCCCTGCATGCCGCGGCAGCTGTCGGGGGCGGGCGCGCGCACGGCCTGGCGACGGCGCACCTCGTGGAACCGCTCGGTGTCGTCGAACCCTTGGAGCCGGTCGATGGCATGCTTGCGCTGCCGGACGCTCCTGGGCTCGGCGTGACGGTGCGTCCGGTCGATGACGAGGGGGTGAGGTGAGCGGGGGGCGACGCGAGCCACGGTTGCTCGCGACAGGTGTCGGAGCCGGGATGCTCGGTTTTCTGCTCAGCACGGTGCCGGTGCCCTGGTTGGTCCCGGTGTCCCGGTTGGTCGGGAATCTCGTCGTACTCGTCGGCACCGTGTCGGTCGCGCTGGGCTGGGCGGCGATCGGAGCAGGACTCGCTCCCGCCGGGCGGCGTCGGCGCGGGGCGCTCCTCGGGCTCCTCGCCTACGGGGTCGCCGGCGCGCTCTGGACGGTCGCGTTCCTGCTGCTTGATCCTTGGGCGGTCGACTACGGGCGTGTCGACCTCGTCCGGTTCGTGCTGTACTCGGTGCTCTTCTGGCCATACGCGCTCGCGTACACGGCCGGTTGGTTCGGGCTGGCGGGACTGTGACGGAGGCTGCGATGCGGCTGCCGGAGTGGCTGGCGTGGCGCGCCGCGGTCACGCCGGAGCGTGTCGCCTTGGTCTGGCGCGACCGGATTCGGACGTTCGCCGAACTCGCGGTCGAAGCGGACGCGGTCGCCCGCCGCTTGGCCGGCCTCGGCGTTTCGGCGGGTGACCGCGTCGCTGCGTGTCTGACGAACCGCCCGGAACTCGTCGCGCTCGTACACGCGGTGAGCCGGCTCGGCGCGGTGCTGGTGCCGCTGAACGTGCGGCTGACGAGCCGCGAGCTCCTTGCGCAGCTGGCCGATGCCGAGCCGCGCGTCGTCCTTGTCGAGGCGGCCACGCGGGACGCGGTAGGGGCGTGGCGCGGCCCGGTCGTCGACGTAGAGCGCGAATTCCCCAGGCTCGCCGAACGGGACGCTGAGCTCCGCCGGGAGGTGGCGCTCGACTCGGTGCACACGCTCGTCTATACCTCGGGGACGACCGATCGCCCGAAAGGGGTTCTGCTCACCTACGGCAACCACTGGTGGAACGCGCTCGGGTCGCAACTCAACATCGGGGTCGTCCCGGAGGATCGCTGGCTCCTCTGCCTGCCGCTCTTCCATGTGGGCGGACTTTCCATCCTGTTCCGCAGCGTGATCGGCGGGTTCGCGGTCGAGCTCCACGAGCGTTTCGACCCGGCGGCGGGCGACCGCGCGATCGAAGAGGGCGTCACG
>JANZZC010000116.1 GCA_026419575.1 Thermomicrobium sp.
GACACCGTTCTCCTGCGCCTCCGGACTCGCTGGATCCACGACCAGCACCGCGTCCTCGTTCTGCTCCCGAACCGGGCCGGGATCCGTGGCTGCGCCGACCACCAGAACCGTGTCTCGTACCCGCGTCCGCGCTGTCACGACCGTCGCCACCTTCCTCCCTCTTCTCGAGCCCAAGTATGAGGCGTGGGCGGAAGGCTCGCAACGCGTCCGGCTGGACTTGTGCACCCTGCATGGGCGCGCTGCCTCCGAGCGGCCCGCCGACCGTCACAACGCTGTAATCGACGACCCCCGTGTCCGCCGTACGCTTCTCGTCGGAAGGGTCACGACGCGCTCCGGAGGTGAGCCATGACGAGCGTCCTCTCGCTCGCGCCGACGCGAACCGGCTCCTGGACCGAGGAGACCCTTCTCGGCCACCCGTTCCGGTACTCCGTGGATCAGCCAGCACCGCGTCAGTGGACCGCGATCGGCCTCCTCCGCTTGCCCGAGGGCTATCTCTTCCTGGCGTCGGCTGGGAGCACGGAAGCCGAGGCGCTCGAGGAACTGCGACGTCGCTTTCGCGATCGACTCGCGGCGCTCTCCGTTACGGTGGCAGCGCTCGAGCCGCCTCGCTGAGCCGATTCCGAGCGCCGCGATGCGACCCTGAGGGCCTGTGCCCCCACCGCCGGAACGCGAGAGACAGGTCGATCGTCACCGGTCCGCATCCTGGAGCACCGCCCACCCTGGCGATGAGCCGAAGCCGTCGCGTCCGGTGCGACGACGGAACACCGTACGGTCGCTCCGCGCGGATCTTCCGTCGTCACGGTCCGGTAGGTCGGCGTTCGCGCTGCCGGCGATGCGCCGACGCCGGGCGCCCAGTCGCCGGCGATGCGGGCCGACGCCATCACTAGGCGTCGGATGTCGCCGGTTCAGCGAGAAAGTAACCGAGACCAGGCCGGGTCAGGATGACGCGATGCGGTTCCTCTTCGTCGCGAAGCTTGGCGCGCAGACGGCTCACCCAGGTTCGGAGGTAATAGGTCTCCTGGACGAACTCCGGACCCCAGACATGGCTGAGGAGTTCGGCGTGTCGCATGACCCGACCTGGCTGGCGCGCCAGTTGTTCGAGAAGCGCCCACTCCGTCCGGCTCAAGTGCACCTCTTCGCCATCGACGAAGACCCGCCGTCTGCCGAGATCGATCGTCACGCGATCGTACCGAAGGACGAGGCATTGCCGATCCAGAGGGCAGCTCCGACGCAGCACCGCGTGCATCCGCGCGAGGAGCTCGTCCACATGGACCGGTTTGGTGACGTAGTCGTCGGCTCCCGCCTCGAGGGCACGGATGCGAACCTCGCGCAGCGTGTTCTGGCTGACCACGATCACGGGGACGTCCGAGCGTAGCCGAATCGATCGGAGAGCCTCCAATTCCTCGTGACCCGACATGAGACTATCGAGGAGAACCAGGTCCGGATCGTGCCGATCGAGCGCATCGAGCCCCTGCTCGAACGAATCCGCGACGACGACGCAGTACCCGCGCGACTGGAGTTCACCGACCAGCACGCGACGCAGTCCAGGATCGCCGCTGACCAGCAAGACGAGCCGTCTCCCCATCGTGCCACACCCTATCGTTCCGGCACATTTCGGCCAGAGGCGCCTTCGGTTCGGGATTGCCTGCACTGCACATCCTAGCGTCCGATGCCCGGCGAGTCAATGCTGTACCCGCCGGCTCCGGGCACGTCCATGGCAGGCCCACGGACCAGTGCGCGGGACGACGCCACGTTCGGTAGAGCACCTATCCTCGGCGCTCACCAGAGCGCACCTGCAGCGACGCCTTGCGGTGGAACGAACCCGTCGACCATACTGGCGCTCGTATCGAGAGCGAGGAGCGACCGATGAGCGACCCGGTCACGACGCGACTGCCCAACGAAACGCACATCGTCTTGCGCCTGAACGGTGCCCGCGAGCAACTCGCGATCCTCCACGAGGCGCTGCGCGATCACCGGTACGTCGTCGCGGAAGCGGCGGTTTGCGCCATCGTCGACCAGGCGGCGAAGGCGGTCACCGCGGCGCTGCACGGTTTCAATTTGTTGCTCCCCCAACCGTTACCGGCCGAGCGCGTCAGTTGGCGCAATCTCCGCGCACGCTTCGTGAGCGTGCAGGCGGAAAGTGCCGTGCTGGATCTCATCGAAGAACACCTGCGGCCCCGCTCGGGATGGTTGTGGTGGCTCGACCGCAAGGAGCATGCCAGCACGTTCGCGCCGCTCCTCCGGATCGACGCGGAGTCGGGCTCCGTCGCGCTCTGGCGCGATCCGCTCGACCCGACCCAAGGGACGGAACCGGGTTCGCCCGACGAGTACTTCACGGTCGTTCTCGAACGCGTCGAAGAGCTGGTCCGCGAGATCGGTCGCTCGGCACGCCGGGACGCCGAGCAGTATCGCCAGGCCGCGCGCCGGCAACCGGGACGCATCGCCTGACCGCGGTTGGCGCAGGCTCGGAAGGCTGCGGGAGGCCGGACGAGCGCTTGACAGCGGCATGCTCTTCTGGTAGGCTGCAGACGAGGCGGTTCGAGCCTCGGGAGGGTGGCTCTCGTGAGCCTGGAGAGACTGCCAACCGAGTGGAGTGGTCTGCTCCGAGGTGCGGAGCGGGAAGCCATGCAGCGTGGTTCGGACCGCGCGCGTTCGCTCGCGTTCCCGGTAGTAGGCATCCTCGTACTTACGGGCCTGCCGTCGGCGGGAGGCTGAGCGAGCGCGAATGACCGGCGACATCGAAAGCGACGCGCAGCGCGAGCCTCCCCCAGCGGGAGGCTCGTCATGTATCGAGGGACGGCGAAGGGAGGACGACGCGATGGCGATCGAGACACGCGAGCGACCAGCGGTGAGCGACGAACCGCAACGAGAACCGCAGTTGGGCGCGCACCTCGTCCTGCAGGCGCTAGTGCGGGAAGGCGTCGAGGTCATCTTCGGCTATCCCGGCGGTGCCATCCTTCCGGTGTACGACGCGCTCCCCTACTATCCGATTCATCACGTACTGGTGCGGCACGAACAATCGGCTGCGTTCGCCGCCGATGGTTACGCCCGGGCGACCGGCAAGGTCGGCGTGTGCATGGCCACCTCCGGGCCCGGCGCGACCAACCTCGTCACCGGGATCGCCAACGCGATGATGGACTCGATCCCGATCGTCGCCATCACCGGTCAGGTGCCGCAGAGCGTCATCGGCATGGACGCCTTCCAGGAGACCGACATCACGGGTATCACCTTGCCGATCACCAAGTACAACATGGTCATCCGGAGCGTGGACGAGATCGGCCCGGCGATCCAGAAGGCCTTCTACCTCGCCCGTTCCGGCCGCCCTGGCCCGGTGCTGATCGACATCCCGAAGGACGTCCAGCTGGCTAAGGGCTACCTCGCACCGCGCCAGGAACTCCGCCTGCCGGGGTATCGCCCGACCATCGTCCCGCACCGGCGACAGATCCGGCGCGCCGCCGAGCTCATCCGCCAAGCCAAGCGACCGC
Organism: Thermomicrobium sp.; assembly: GCA_026419575.1. GTDB lineage: Bacteria > Chloroflexota > Chloroflexia > Thermomicrobiales > Thermomicrobiaceae > Thermomicrobium. Next base: position 3,486 of record JANZZC010000116.1, read on the forward strand.
TCATCCTGGCCGGACACGGGATCGTGATCAGCGGGGCGACCGAGGAGTTGGTGCGGTTCGCCGAGCGGACGCAGATCCCGGTCGGCTTGACGCTGCTCGGTATCAGCGGCTTCCCGGCATCCCACCCGCTGTGCCTGGGCATGGTCGGGATGCACGGTCATGCCCATGCCAACCGCGCCATCCATGAAGCGGATCTCATCATCGGCATCGGCATGCGCTTCGACGATCGCGTCACCGGGCGGCCCAGCGAGTTCGCCCCGAACGCGAAGATCATCCACATCGATATCGACCCTGCGGAGATCGGCAAGGTGCTCAAGACCGAGGTTCCGGTTGTCGGCGACGCCCGCGAGGCGCTCCGCCTGCTCCTCGAAGAGGTGGAGCCGCTGGAGCACGACGACTGGATCGGCATGATCCGCAGCTGGTACCGCCCGATCCGCACCGAGCCCTCGGGACCGGACGGAGCGCTGCAGCCGCAGTACGTGATCGCTCGCTTGCACACGCTCACCGAGGGGAAGGCGATCGTCACCACCGACGTCGGCCAGCACCAGATGTGGACGGCGCAGCTCTACCGCTGCGACATCCCCAAGCAGTGGATCAGCTCGGGGGGACTGGGGGCGATGGGCTTCGGCGTCCCGTCGGCCATGGGGGCTGCCGTCGGTCGTCCCGACGCCGAGGTGTGGGCGGTCGTCGGCGACGGTGGGGTGCAGATGACCCTCAACGAGTTCGCGACGATCGTCGACGAGCAGCTGAACGTCAAGGTGGCGATCATCAACAACGGCTATCTGGGCATGGTCCGGCAGTGGCAGCAGCTCTTCCACAACCGGAACTACTCCGAGACGCCGATCTCGAGTCCCGACTACGTCCTGCTCGGGCAGGCCTACCGAATGCCGGCACGCCGCGTCACTCGGCCAGCCGAGGTGGACGAGGCGATCGCATGGGCGCGGTCGTTCCGCGGCCCGGCCCTCATCGAGTTCGTGGTCAACCAAGAAGAGAACGTCTACCCGATGATTCCGTCCGGCGGATCGTTCCGGGACATGATCGACGAGACGCGATTCGAGGGGGAATGGTGAACGTGCGCAGTCACACGCTCGTCGTGCTGGTCGAGGACAAGCCAGGGGTGATGAACCGGATCGTCAGCCTGTTCCGGCAGCGCGGGTTCAACATCGACTCGATCGCGGTCGGTCACTCGGAGACGCCGGGTCTGTCGCGGATCACGCTGGTCGCCCAAGGGGACGATCGGAAGATCGAGCAGCTCGTCAAGCAGCTGTACAAGATTCTGGAAGTCATCAAGATCACCGACGTGACCGACGAGAATCCGATCCAGCGCGAGCTGGCGCTCATCAAGGTGACTGCGACCGATCGGAACCGCAGCGACATCATCCGGCTGGTGACGGACGTGTATCAGGCACGCATCGTCGACGCGACACCCGACTCACTGATCGTCGAAGTGACCGGCCCGCCGGAGAAGGTCGACTCGCTGATCACGATGCTGCGATCGTACGGTATCAAGGAGATCGCACGCTCCGGCGTCATCGCGATGGCACGCGGGACCCGCGTCGTTGCGCCGGAAGCGCAATCCGTAGTAGCATGAGTCGACACAGAATCGAGAGTCGAGCGGAGGGCAGTACGACCGATGGCGACGATCTATTACGACAAAGATGCGGATCTGTCGTACCTCGAGGGCAAGACCGTGGCGATCCTCGGTTACGGGAGCCAAGGGCATGCCCACGCGCAGAACCTGCGCGACAGCGGCGTTCAGGTGATCGTCGGTCTGCACGAAGGGAGCCGGAGCCGGGAGCGCGCCCGGAACGACGGGTTCGAGGTGGTGACGCCGCGCGACGCGGCCGCACGCGCTGACATCATCTCGATGCTGATGCCGGATCACGTGCAGAAGGGCGTGTACGAAGAGAGCGTCGCTCCCGAACTGCGACCCGGTAAGCTCCTCATGTTCGCGCACGGCTTCAACATCCACTATGGCCGCATCGTGCCGCCTGCCGACATCGATGTGGCGATGGTGGCACCGAAGAGCCCGGGTCACATCCTGCGCGACCTCTACGTCCAGGGCATCGGAGTGCCCGCCTTGCTCGCCGTTCATCAGGACGCGAGCGGCCAGGCGAAGCAGGTCGCGCTCGCCTACGCCAAGGGACTCGGCTGCACGAAGGCCGGCGTGATCGAGACCACCTTCAAGGAGGAGACCGAGACCGACCTCTTCGGCGAGCAAGCGGTCCTCTGCGGTGGCGTGAGCCACCTCATCCAGGCCGGTTTCGAGACGCTCGTCGAGGCCGGGTACCAGCCCGAAATCGCCTACTTCGAGGTCCTCAACGAGCTCAAGTTGATCGTCGACCTGATCTACGAGGGCGGCTTGAAGTTCATGCGCTACTCGGTGAGCGACACGGCCGAGTACGGGGATTACGTCAGCGGACCGAAGATCATCGACGACCACGTGCGCGAAACGATGCACCAGATCCTCCAGGACATCCAGACCGGGCGTTTCGCCCAGCAATGGATCCAGGAGAACGAGGCCGGGCGGCCCACCTTCTACCGCTTGCGCGAAGAGCACCTCAAGCATCCGATCGAGGAGGTCGGTGAGCGACTGCGCGCCATGATGCCCTGGCTCAAGCAGCGGCAGATCCCGTCCTGAAGCGCGTCGTTCGACCGCAGCGCCCCGCGGGGACCCCGCGGGGCGCTGCCTCGCTCGGAGCGTCGAGAACGGCTTCTCTCGGTTTTGCTATACTGGAAACGTTACGAGTTGCGTGCGCCCGTGGCGCGGAGCGATCGGGGGATTCGCGAAGCGATGGCATTGTACAAGGCGCAGAAAGCCGCGATCATCGAGCAGTTCCGTCAGCACCCGAACGACACCGGTTCGCCGGAGGTACAGATCGCGCTGCTGACGGAACGGATTAATATCCTGACCGAACACCTGCGCGAGCACAAGCACGACTACCACTCGCGTCGTGGTCTCATGAAACTCGTCGGGCAGCGGCGCAGGCTCCTGCGCTACCTGAAGCGGACCGATGCCGAACGCTACAAGGCTCTCATCGAACGACTCGGCCTCCGGGGATAACCGCGGGGGCGATTGCAATCTCCCTGCCCACGTAGTGTGCACCGTCGATGGTCGCACCCCCGACGGGCGTGAAGCGTTCGCGTGACGAGCGGCCCAGGGTCTCCGAACCCTGGGCCGATTCGTTGAGGGAAACGAAGCTCGACGACGCTGACAGACTCGCTGGAGGAGAGTGGGAATCATGCCACCAGTCATCCATGAACGATCCATCGAGATCGCTGGGAGAACCTTGACGATCGAGACCGGCCGCGTCGCCGAGCAGGCCGACGGCGCGGTGCTCGTCCGGTACGGCGAGACGGTCGTCCTCACGACGGTCGTCGCCACCAAGCAGCCGGTCGAGGGAATCGATTTCTTCCCGCTGACCGTGGAATACGAAGAGAAGATGTACGCGGCCGGGAAGATTCCCGGTGGGTTCTTCCGTCGCGAGGGGCGTCCCTCGGAGGCCGCGATCCTGGCAGCTCGCCTCACCGACCGACCGATCCGTCCGCTCTTCCCCAAGGGCTTCCGCAACGAGGTCCAGGTGATCTCCACCGTTCTCTCGGCCGACCAGGAAAACGAACCGGACGTCCTCTCGATCATCGGTGCATCGGCCGCCCTCACCCTCTCGGACATCCCTTGGTACGGCCCGGTCGGTGCCGTCCGGATCGGGGAACTCGACGGCGAGCTCGTCGTCAATCCGACCAGCCACCAACTGCTCGAGAGCACGATGGATATCGTGGTGGCCGGCACCGCCGACGCGATCCTCATGGTCGAGGGGCAGGCCGACGAAATCAGCGAGGACCGCTTCATCGAGGCGGTCATGCTCGCTCATGAGGAGATCAAGCGGATCGTGGCCATGCAGCTCGAGCTGCAGGCCGTCGCCGGCAAACCGAAGCGCGAGTTCGTGCCCCCGGCCGAGAACGTCGAGCTCAAGCAGCAGATCGCCGAATACCTCGGCGATCGCTTGCGCGAAGCGGTCTTCAACCCGGACAAGACGCTCCGAGTGGAAGCCACGCAGGCTCTGCGCGCGGAAGTCATCGCTCGCTTCGTCCCTGCGGAAGCGCAACTCTCACCGGTGCCACTCGCCGGCGTTCCCACGGCCAAGGAAGTCGGCGATCTCTTCGACTCCCTGGTCAAGGAGCTCGTCCGGCGCACGATCCTCGATCAGGGAGAGCGACCGGACGGGCGAAAGCCCGACGAGATCCGAGAGATCTGGATCCAGGTCGGCGTGCTGCCACGTCCGCACGGCTCGGCGCTCTTCACGCGCGGTCAGACCCAAGTGCTGACCGTGTGCACGCTCGGAACGAAGGAAGAAGAGCAATTCCTCGATACGCTCGGCATCGAGGAGACCAAGCGGTACATGCACCACTACAACTTCCCGCCCTTCAGCACCGGTGAGGTACGCCGGCTTCGCGGCCCGAGCCGCCGCGACATCGGACACGGCGCGCTGGCCGAGCGGGCGCTGCTGGCCGTCTTACCGAGCGAGGAAGAGTTTCCCTACACCATGCGGCTCGTCTCGGAAGTGCTGAGCTCCAACGGCTCGACATCGATGGCGAGCGTCTGCGGTTCCAGCCTCGCTTTGATGGACGCGGGGGTTCCGATCCGTAAGCCGGTCGCCGGCGTCGCGATGGGTCTCATCACCGACCCGGCGACGGGTCGTTACACGATCCTGACCGACATCCAGGGTATCGAGGACGCGCTCGGTGACATGGACTTCAAGGTCGCCGGCACCCGCGAGGGTATCACCGCCATCCAAATGGACATCAAGGTCATGGGAATCACGCCCCAGATCATGCGCGATGCCCTGGAGCAGGCGCGTCGTGGTCGGCTGTACATTCTCGACAAGATGAACGAGGTCATCGCTGCACCGCGGCCGGAGATGTCGCCGTACGCCCCGCGCATCCTGCGGATCAAGATCAAACCCGAGCAGATCGGCGAGGTGATCGGTCCGGGTGGGCGTGTCATCCGCGCGATCCAGGAACAGACCGGCAGCAAGATCTCGATCGAGGAAGACGGCACCGTCTTCATCACCGCTGCCAACGAGGACAGTGCACGGCGCGCTGTTCGCGAAATCGAGCGATTGACTCGCGTACCCGAGGTCGGTGAGATCTTCTACGGGCGCGTCGTGACGATCATCCCCTCCGGGGCCTTCGTCGAGATCTTGCCGGGCAAGGACGGCTTCCTGCATATCTCCGAAATCGCGCCCGGTCGCGTCCGTTCCGTCGAGGACGTGCTCAAGGTCGGTCAGGAAATCAACGTCATGGTGATCGGCGTGCGACCGGACGGTAAGATCAACCTCTCGCGCAAGGCGCTCCTCGAGCGAGAAGCGGCCGAACAGGCAGCCGCAGCGGCACCGCCAGCCGATGGTCGCGGCGGGCAGAACCGTGCCCCGCAGCGACCGACGGCACCGACGAGCCGCCCGGAGCGGCAAGCTCCGCCGCCACGGAAACCCGAACCGCGTGGCCCCAGCCGGCCACCGCGCCCGCAGGCCAAACGTCCGAGCACCCCGCCCGGCCAGTATCGGATCGGCGACCGACTCAAGGAGCTCCTCGGCGAGGACGACGCGAACTGACTACCCCTATGACGAGAAGCGAGCACAGCGCGGTCGATCCAGTTGCTGGACGACCGCTTCATCGTTGTCCCGACCGCTCAGCGCAACGCGCGTCAGTGGCGCTCCGCCCCCGTCCCACGGCGACGGTGCCGCCCAGCACCCGACGCTGCAGCCACAAGAGGGCGACACAGCCCGTGAGGACGCCGAACCAGAGCGTCCCGAAGCGGATGAGCACCGTCGCCGTGGCTGCCCCAGCTGGCGTGAGATCCGGTCGCAGGAGCAGGAGCAACCCGGCGATCCCGGCTTCCGCCGCGCCGAGCCCCCCGGGGAGGAGGGAGAGCGCACCGGCGATCGAGGACACGGAAAGGACGAACGTCGCGACGGCGAGGAGCTCGAGACTCGGCTGCGCTCCGAGTCCGACGAGGATGACGAAGAGCCCCAGACATTCCAGTGACCACGAGAAGACGCTCAGCGCGCTCGTCGCCAGCAAGCGACGCCACCCCACGATCGCTCTGGCGCCCTCGTACAGCGCGTCGAGCGCGTGCGCCCGACGGCGCAACAGGGGAGCCCGTGCCGCCAGACGCAGGAGCGGCCGCACGACCCGTTCTTCCTGCACCGACCAGAGCCCGAGCACGACGAGCCCGGCGAGAAGCGCCAACGGTTGCCAGGCCCCGACGCCGACCGCTGCGCTCGCCAAACCAAGGACCAGCATCGCGATCCCGTCGGTCAGTCGCTCCACCGCGACGACCGGTACGACCGGTGCCATCGGACCACCAGCGAGCCGAGAGACCAAGAACGCTTTGATCCACTCGCCGACCTTACCGGGGGTGATCGACATAGCGAAACCGCCCAAGAAGACCGCGAGACTGTGCGAGCGGGCGAGCGGTGGCACGCCGACCCAGCGCAGGTAGAGCTGCCACTTCACGAAACGACAGAGATAGTTACCTACCGTCAGCAGGAGCACGAGCGGAAACAGCGGCCAGGCGAAGCGACCGAGGGTCGGGAGAACCTCGCGGACGTCCCCTGCGACCAGGACGAGGGCCAGGACGACGATGCCGAAGACGGCACCGAGCACGATCCGGCCCCAGAGCCGTTGCGAGCCCTCTGACGTTTCCACCACCGATCGGACGTTCGCCTCTCCTCGCTCCACCTGTGCTACCCTTTTCCTCCGGTGCCGGAGACGAACGATCGGAGCGCCCGATGGCGGACGAACTCCAGGCCAAGTATGAACGATTGCTCCTGCGGCTCCGCGAACTCGGCTCGGTCGTCGTCGCGTTCAGTGCCGGCGTCGACTCGACGTTGCTGCTCTACGCAGCGCGCCGAGCCCTCGGCGACCGGGTCCTGGCGGCGACCGGCCTCTCCGAGACCTACCCCGAAGAGGAGATCGCCGAGGCGCGGCAACTCGCCGAGGAATTGGGCGTGCGGCACGTGCTCGTCCGCACCGAAGAACTGACCGACCCGCGCTACACGATGAACTCGCATCAGCGCTGCTTCTTCTGCAAGAACGAGTTGTACAGTAAATTGCGCGCCCTGGCGGAAGCCGAAGGGTTCGCCGCTGTCGTGGACGGCACCAACGCCGACGACCTGAGCGACTACCGTCCCGGGCTGCGCGCGGCCCGTGCGCTCGGTGTCCTCCATCCTCTGGCTGAAGTCGGCCTGACCAAGGAAGAAATCCGTCTGTTGAGCCGACGCTTCGGCCTGCGCACCTGGGACAAGCCGGCGTACGCCTGCTTGTCGTCGCGCTTCCCCTACGGAACACCGATCACGGTGGAAAAGCTCAAGCAGGTCGCCGCCGCCGAGCGAGCGCTGCGCGAACTCGGTTTCCGCGGCTTCCGCGTCCGTCACCACGACACGCTGGCGCGCCTGGAACTGCAACCGGAGGACCTCCCACGAGCTCTCGAACTCCGTCTCGAAATCGCCCGACGGCTCCGCGCGCTCGGCTACGAGTTCGTCACCCTCGACCTCGAGGGCTACCGCACCGGTAGCTTCAACCGGCAATTGCCCGAAACGCTCTTGGCTGGTGTTCCACGAGGGGAACGTTCACCATGATTCCTCGCTTCGTCGAACGACCGGACCGGAGCGTCGAACTCCGGGTGCAGGTTCAGCCGAGAGCTGCCCGATCCGAAGTGTATGGTTTCCGGGGCGACGCACTGCTGCTCCGACTCGACGCTCCGCCAGTCGATGGCGTCGCGAACGAAGCGGTCCGTCGCTTGCTCGCCGACTTCTTCGGTGTTCCGCCGTGCCGAGTCAGGATCGTCCATGGCCAGCGGAGCCGCCGAAAACTCCTCCGCCTGTCCGGAGTCGATGCCGATGCCCTCCGCACCCGCCTCGCCCGGCTCGCCTCCCACTCCTAGCGACGCCCGCGTTGCCGCAACCGCCTCACGAGCCACCAGGTCGCTGAGAGACCGAGGAACGCCAGTGCACCGGTACGCAGCAGTTGAGACGTGCGCGGTTGCGGTCGTCCGCGACCCAGGCCGCGCGGCGGCTGGTACCGGAGCAAGAGCCACCAGAGCTGCAGCACCTCCCGCATCGCCCGGAGGATGACCCGGACATTTCCTCCCGATGGCTCCCCGCTCAGGCGCGGATAATGCCGTACGCCGACTTCCACGATCGTCGCTCCCGCACGCTGCGCCTTGGCCAGGAGCTCGGTGTTAACGAGCGCGCCGTCCATGCGGAGATCGAGACTGCGGACGAGGTCACCGCGGATGACCTTGAAAGCGCAGTCGATATCGCGCACCGTGATCCCGAAGAGCAGCCGCATCGCAGCGTTGAAGATCGCGGCATAGACGAGCCGGATCCAGGGGTCCCGGCGACGGATCCGGTACCCGGCCACGATGTCGGCGTGCGGCAAGAACGGCGCGAGATGCAGGAAGTCGGCTGGATCGAACTGTTGGTCAGCGTCCATGAACATGACGAGTTCGCCGCGCGTCGCAGCGAAGCCCGAGCGGAGCGCCGCGCCGTATCCCCGGTTGACCGGGTGATGGATCACGCGGACGCGCGAATCTTCCCGGCTCAACCGCTCGGCGATCGCTCCGGTTTCGTCGCGACTGCCGTCGTTTACGACGACGATCTCGAGCTCCTCGACGAACTCGGGCAACACCGCGAGAGCCCGTCGCACGACCGCTTCGAGATTGGCCGCCTCGTTGTACGCCGGCAGCACGAGCGACAGGCTGCCCCGCACAGGGAGCACGTCCAGGCGCTCGTCCTCCAGTCGCATCGAACTCATTTCGGCATCTCCTGCAACGCGCGATAGGCCGGTCGTGGCGACCAGTCGGCGTAGACGACCGACCAAGGATACTTCTCGTCGCTCGGCGCGGTGATCGTGCTGAAGTTCAGATTCCACACCAGCATCACGCCGATCCACGGCCACTGGGTGCGCGCGATCTCGAACGCGCGTACGAGGTATCGTGCCTGTTGCTGCTCGCTCACGTAGTTCCCGTACTCGTAGCCGGGAGCCTGGTTGGCCGTCGACCAACCGAACTCGGTGAGCCACACCTGCTTGGCGGCGTCACCGTTCTCCACCATGACCTGCCGGATTTGCTCGACGCGTCGGAAGTAGAAGCTGGGATGGTCGAGCCAGCCGGGACCTGGCCCCGGTCGCTCCGGCCAGAGCGTATCGGGTGGATTGAGCGTCCCTCCCGGATGCGTCGCCACATGGTCGAAATATCTCTTGATCTCACCGTTGTTGTAGGCATAGGCCTGGCGCAGGTACTCGACATCGTCGATCGCGATCGAGGGATCCATGACCCCAGTCGGCGTCAAGCCACCGAAGAGCACGATGGCCCGCGGATCGCCACGCTTGACCCCCTCGTACCCCGCCTTGAGCAGCCGCACGTAACGGCCGACGTCGACGTGTCCGCCGGTTTCCAGCGCGAGATTCTGTTCGTTCCAGATCTCCCACGCCTGGACCTTTCCGGCATAACGCTTGGCCAGGAATTCCATGAGCTTCCCGAACGGCGCCGGATCGGCCGGGATTCCGCCGTTCGGATCGGCCCAGGTCGGGGCCTTCACGACGCTGACCACTAGCTTGACGCCGTTCCGCGAGGCCACGTCGACGATGCGATCGAGCGCGTGCGTGTCGTAGCGACCTTGCCGGGGCTCGATGTCACGCCAGATCGCTTGCACGCGGACCCACGAGAAACCTGCCCCCTTCACCAGCTCCATCGTACGCTGGTTGAAACCATCGCCGTCGCCATCGCCGCGCCAGGCGATGTTGAACCCGTAACCGACGTGCGGACCGTACTGGCGCTTGCGGATCGGATCGTAGGGCGGCAGCGCCGGATCCTGGCGAGCCAACGCCTCGGGCGGCGCACCGCGGGCCTGCAGGTATTCCCGACCCAGCAGACCGAGCAGAACCTCGTACGGCGTGCCCCGGTTCTCCGGATGGTACTCGAACCGAGCTCGCTCGAAGTACTGCACCTGTCTCTTATACACATCT
>JANZZC010000139.1 GCA_026419575.1 Thermomicrobium sp.
ACCCGGCACCGCCGGTCCTCCGCGTCGAGCGCCTCTCGTTCCGCTACGCCGAGGGCCCGGAAGTCCTCCGGGAGGTCGACCTCGAGGTCGGCCCGGGCGAACTCGTCGCCCTCGTCGGGCCCAACGGCTCCGGGAAAACGACGCTGGCCCGCCACGTCATCGGCGCGCTCCGGCCCACGTCCGGGCGCGTCCTCGTGGCCGGCCGCGATACCCGCCAGGCGAGCATCGGCGAGCTGGCTCGGGTCGTCGGGTACGTCGCGCAGAACCCCGATCACCAGCTCGTGCGCGCGACGGCTCGGGAGGAGGTCGCTTTCGCGCTCCGGCAGCTCGGCCTGGATCGGGACGCGGTCGCCAGGCGGACAGCGGAGACGCTCGCTCGCTTCGGACTCGAGCAGCTCGCCGAGACCCCGCTCGTGCTCCTCAGTCGCGGCCAGCGGCAGCTCGTGGCCATCGCTGCGGCGCTCGCCGGCGAGCCGCGCCTCCTCGTGCTCGACGAACCGACGAGCGCGCTCGACGAAGCGGGCCGCCGCTTGCTCGGAGAGCTCCTCGTCCGCCGCGTCGCTGACGGCGCGAGCGTCCTCTTGATCAGCCACGACCTCCGCTTCGTGGCCCGCTACGCGCAGCGGGTCGTGCTGCTGGCCGAAGGCGAGGTGCAGGCGGAGGGCTCCCCACGAGCGATCCTCGGTGATCCGGAACTGCTGGCGACCGCCGATCTCGCTCCGCTTCCGGTCACCGCGGTGGCGTGGTCGCTCGGCCTCCCGCCGGCGCTCGAGGCGCACGAACTCGTCGCGGCCCTGGCGGCTCCGTCGCCCCGTCCGGTCGCACGTCGACCGCTGCGAGCGTGCTCGGTTGGGTCCTCGCCGGCAGCGCCGCCCGCTCCGTCGCGCAGCGCGGGGACCGCCCCGTTCCTCGCCCGACTCGACCCCCGCGTCAAGCTCGGACTCGCCGTCGGGGCAGCGCTCCCGGTGCTGCTCTGGCAGAGCCCGCTCGTCCTCGCGGCGGTGACCCTGCTCCTGCACCTCCTGCTCCGGTACGGGGGCGGCTTTTCGTGGCGACGCTTAGGAGAGCTCTGGCGTACCCTCGCGCCGCTCCTCCTGCTCGTGTTGTTCCTGCGCCCCCTCTTCGACCGGAGCGGCGGCCCGGCGCTCTTCGTCGTCGGTCCGGTCGTCCTGACGCTCCCGGGAGCGGTCGCCGCGGTCGGTGCGGCGCTCCGTCTCGTCGTCCTGGCTCTGCTCGCGCTGGCCTGGTTCGCGACCAGCAGCGAACGTGCCCTCGTCCAGGCGCTGGTCCGCCTCGGCTTGCCGACGAGCGTCGGTTTGGCGCTGGCGATCGGCTTGCGTTTCATCCCCGTCTTCGCGCAGACGTTCTCGACCGCCGCCGAAGCGCTGCAGACGCGCGGTTGGGTCATCCCCGAACGGGGGATGGCGCGACTGCGTGCGCTCCTGCCGGTGCTCTCCGTCGCGCTGGCGGCGACGCTCCGGCAGGCTCAGCAGCTCGGCTGGGTGCTCACGGTGCGGGGCGTCGGCGCTCGCGGCACCCGACCGCACTTCGCCGAACTACGCTTGAGTCGACTCGACCGGTTCGTGCTGATCGGCGGAGCGTGCGCAGAACTCGCGCTGCTCCTCGCGACGCTGGCGGGACTGGGACGCGCCGCGCTCTGGCCCTGGGGATAGCGGTCGGCACAGAAACAGCCGGGGGAGCACCACCGTGCTCCCCCGGCGACGAGCGCGGCCCGTCAGCGATCGGTCAGTAGATGCACTTGATGTATCCGCCGTCCACCTGGAGCGAGGCGCCAGTGATGTAGCTCGCGCGCTCCGAAGCGAGGAAGACGACCGCGTTGGCGAACTCTTCCGGATCGCCGTACCGCCCCAGCGGGATCTGGGCGATCGTCCGCTGGCGGATCTCCTCGACGGTCACTCCGGCCCGTTCGGCGTTGACCTGGTCGAGGTAGAGCAGCCGCTCGGTCGCGATGCGCCCGGGAAGCACGTTGTTGACCCGGATATTGTAGGGTGCCAGTTCCTCGGCCAGCGTCTTGGCGAGCGCCGCCACGCCTGCCCGGAACACGTTGGAGAGGATCAGGTTCGGGATCGGCACCTTGATCGACGACGAGGTCATGACGATGATCGCCCCGCCGCCTCGCGCGCGCATCGAGGGCAGCACGCCGCGGATCAGGCGCACCGCGCTCATGAGCGTCAGCTCGAACGCAGCCTGCCACGGCGCGTCGTCCGGAAAGTCCTGGAACGTGCCGGCCGGCGGCCCTCCCGCGTTGGTGACCAGGACATCGATGCCGCCGAAGTGCGCGATGGATTTCTCGACGAATTTCGCGATGTCCTCCGCTCGGGTCAGGTCGGCTGGAACAGCCAGCACGTCGACTCCGGCTTTTCGCGCCTCCGCCGCGACTGCTTCCAGCGCTGCCTGGTTGCGGCTGCAGATGGCCAGGTTCGCCCCTTCGCGGGCGAAGCCGAGCGCAACGGCTTTGCCGAGCCCCTGGCTCGCCGCTGCGACCATCGCCACCTTCCCGCGTAACCCGAGCTCCATCGTGCACCTCCTCGTCGAACGCGCGGCGCCGGACAGCCGCGGCCGGCGCCACCCTGCACTGCCCTGAGGAGTATGGGCCGAACCGGCCGCGCTGACAAGGCGGCATCAGGGTGACCACCGACAGCAGGTCCGGCCCTGCCCTGGGAGCGTGCGGCCGAGGCGCTGTTCGCCCAGCGGTAACTGCGCCTTCGGGAACCGGAAACGCGCGTCACTCCTCCGCGAAGACCATGAACTCGAGCAGGTTCCCGAACGGGTCGCGGCAGAAGAAGCGCGGCCGACCCGGGATTGGTGCCGCGTCGTACGGCTGGTACCCGGTGGCGACGAGACGCGCGCGGACCGCGGCGAGGTCGTCGACTTCGAAGCAGACGTGCCGGCGAGAGCGTCCGCGCGTCTCGTCGTCCTCGGCGACGATGTGGAGCTCGGTGGGTCCAGCGTCGAACCAGAGCAGGATGTTGAGACCGGCCAACGATGCGGGGACCGGCTTCTCCCGGAGCCCGAGTACGCCAGCGTAGAAGGACCGCGCGACCTCCGTGCCGTCGAGCGGCGCGGTGATCGAGACGTGCTGGATGCGCTTCACGGCGACCATCGGGTCATTCCCTCCTCGTCGAACGGAACCCGATACCCGGCGGTGACGCTGGCCGGAGAGGCGGCGACCGCGAACCCGGATCGTATCCGCCGGGCGGTACCGGCGGAGCGACGCCGCGGCGACCCGCATGGGCGGAGGTCGCTCGCCGTAGCTCCTCACCGCCCCCTTGACAGCCGCGTCAGCCGCTCTTACGATAATCGATAATCGCGGATACGCAACCACCCGAACCGCTTCGTCTGCAAAGATGCCGGAACGGCAGGAGCGTACGATGTCTTGGCCGCAGTTCGTCACCGTGACGCTGAACGGCTTGACCCTCGCGGCGCTCTACTTCGTCGTCGCCATCGGCTTCACCTTGATCTTCGGCGTGCTCCGCGTCGTCAACCTGGCGCACGGCTCGTTCTATCTCCTCGGCGGCTACGTCGGGTGGACGGTCGCCGATCGTACCGGGAGCTGGGTGCTCGGCGCGGTCGCCGCGCTCGTCGCTGCCGCGCTCGGTGGACTCCTGCTCGAGCTCGGCTTGTTGCGGCGGATCCACGGTCAGGATCTCCGCGAGGCGCTCGTCACCATCGGTGTGTCGATCGTGGCGGCGGATCTCATGCTCGCCCAGTGGGGCGGCTTCACCTACGACTTCTCGCCGCCGGACGCGATCACCGGTGGAGTTCGTCTCCCGCTCCTCGGCATCGGCTATCCGAAGTATCGTCTCTTCGTCCTCGCCTTCGCGCTCGCGCTCGGTCTCGCGCTCTGGCTGCTGCTCGCGCGCACCCGGCTCGGCATCGTTGTCCGTGCCGCGATCGACGACCGCGACATGGTCGCCGCCGTCGGTATCGATGTCCAGCGGCTCTTCGCTCTCATGTTCGCGGTCGGCGCCGGGCTCGCCGGACTGGCCGGCGTCGTCGGTGGTTCCGTCCTGTCGATCTCCTCGGGGGAAGATGCCCGCTATCTCCTCGCCTCGCTCATCGTGGTGATCGTGGGCGGGATGGGGAGTCTCCCGGGAACAGCCGTCGCGGCGCTGCTCGTCGCGCTCGTCGAGCAGTACAGTCTGGCGCTCTTCCCGACCTACGCGGCGATCGTGAGTTTTCTCCTCATGGTCGTCGTCCTGGTGGTCCGTCCTCAGGGGCTCTTCGGGAGGCCGGCGTGAGCGTGCGTCGTGCACTGACCATCGTCGTCCTGCTCCTCTCGGTCAGCTTTCCGTTCTGGGGCAGCCCATACTTCGTCGGGCGGATCTTCACCCCGGCATTGTTCCTCGGCGTGATCGCGCTCAGCCTCTCCTTGCTCGCCGGTTTCGGCGGCATGGTTTCGCTCGCCCAGATGACGATCGCCGGGCTGGCCGGTTACGGGTACGGCTACCTCACCGTCACGCTCGGGCAGCCGTGGTGGCTCGGGATCCTCGGCGGACTCCTCGTCGCGGCGCTCGCCGCAGCGCTCTTCGGCCTCATCGCCGTCCGCTCGAGCGGCATCTATTTCCTCATGATCACGTTGGCGCTCGGCATGGTCGTCTACGCGCTCGCCAACCAGAACCGCTCGGTCTTCGGCGGGCATACCGGGATCCTCGGCATCCGAGCTCCGGAGCTGTTCGGGCAGTCGCTCGCCGAGCGCACGGTCTTCTACTACCTGTGCCTCGGTGTCGGCCTCGCCTCCTACGCCTACGTGCGCTACCTGGCCCGCACCCCCTTCGGTCTGGCGCTCCAGGCGCTGCGCGACGAGCCGCGCCGGCTCGCTGCCCTCGGGTACCACGTCGCGCTCCATCGCGTGGCGGCCTTCACGCTGGCCGGGTTCCTCGCCGGGATCGGCGGTCTGCTCGCGGTCTGGTACAACGGGGCGATCTCGCCGACGACGATCGACCTGACGCGGCTCATCAACGTGATGGTCATCGCGGTCATCGGCGGCCTCGCCTACGCTGAGGGCGCGTTCCTCGGTGCCCTCGTCTTCGTCCTGGTCACCAACTTCGCGAGCTCGTTCACCCAGCGCTTCAACACGGTCATCGGTCTCGTCTTCCTGTCGACCGTGCTCCTGTCTCCGGAAGGGCTGAGCGGGTTGCTCGACCGCCTGGCTCGCGCCGTCCGGCGCCGTATCCGACCAGGTGCTGCGCTGCCGCAGCGGTTCCCGACCGAGTGAAGAGGAGGTGCGTGTCGCGATCGCCGACTCGTCCGTCGTGTTCGGGTGAGCAGGAGAGGAGGGGTTCCGATGTCGACGCTCGAACCGCGCTACAGTCGTCGTGCGTTGCTCTGTCGTGCCGGCCTGGTTGGTCTGGCCGCCTCGGCCTCGGCGTTGCTCGCCGCCTGTGCCGGGCAGCAGCCGACCCCGACCCCCGCGCCGCCCGCGACCAGCCCGACCCCAGCGGCTGCCGCGACGCCGACCCCGGCCGCGCCGGCAGCCGCTGCCTCGCCCACGGTGACGGTCGGTCCGGCTGCCGGGGAGATCGTGATCGGCATTCTGGCCACGCTCGAGGGCGCTTTCGCACTCTACGGCGAGGAAGCCGTTCGCGGCGTCGAACTCGCCGTCGCCGAGTTTGGTGGGGCCATCGCCGGCAAGAAGATCCGGCTCGTCAAGGAGAGCACCGATGCCACGCCGCAGGTCGCCCGCGAGAAGGCGCGCAAGCTGATCGAGCAGGACAAGGTCGATTGCATCGTCGGGCCGCTCTCGGGCGACGAGGGCTTGGCGCTCCGCGACTACGCCAAGACGATCCCCGACAAGACGATCGTGAACGGTACCTCGGCAGCGCAGGACACCACGCTCCGCGATCCCGCGCCCAACTTCTTCCGTTTCTCGACCGACGGCGTCCAGTGGATGGCCGGGCTCGGCACCTACTGCTACGAGGTGAAGGGCTACCGACGGGTCGCGACGCTCGGTGAGGACTACTCTTACCCCTACAGCCAGGTGGCCGGTTTCCTGCTGGAGTTCTGCCGGCTCGGTGGCGAGTGCGTTGCTCAGTTCTGGGTGCCCATCGGCACCAAGGACTACAGCTCGGTCATCAGCTCGATGCCGACCGATATCGACGCGATCTACGTCATTCTCGGCGGCTCCGACGCGGTCAATTTCCTCAAGGCGTACAGCGACTTCGGTGGGAAGGCCGCGCTCATCGGTGGGAGCTCGACCGTCGACCAGAACGTCCTGGAGACGAAGGGGGCCTTGCGCTCGCGCGTCATCGGCATCCCGGGCGCCGGACCGGTGGCGGCGGACAATCCGGATCCTGCCTGGAAGGCGTGGGTCGAGCAGTACCGCAAGCAGTTCCCGCAGGGCCTGAGCACTCCCTCGCTCTTCTGCTGGGGCTATTACGTCAACGCCAAGGGGCTGCTGCTCGGTCTCCAGGCGGTCAACGGCGATCTGAGCGACGGGCAGAAGAAGCTCCAAGCGGCCCTGGCCAAGGTCGAGTTCGACGGGCCGACCGGCCACATCAAGCTCGACAAGAACCGCCAGGCGATCGCCAACAACTTCGTGACCGAGGTCGCCGAGGGCCCCGACGGTAACCTGTACAATAAGCTCGTCAAGGTCGTGGAAGGGGTCAACCAGACGCTCGGCCTGCCCGAGGACAAGTACCTCTCGCTCGGCTCGTTCACGCGCGACAATCCGACCTGCGAGAAGATCAAGCGGACGTTCGGATCCTGAGCATGGTGGCGGTCGAGTCTCCTCGTCTCGAGACAGCGGCTCGCGCCCTGGAACTCCAGGGCGTGGGCCGCCGCTTCGGTGGCCTCGCCGCCGTGCGCGACGTCTCGCTGGCGCTCGAGCCGGGCGAGCGCCGGGCGATCATCGGGCCGAACGGTGCTGGCAAGACGACCCTCTTCAACCTCGTCACCGGCGAGCTCCGTCCGACGGCCGGGACGATCCGCTTCTTCGGGCGCGATGTCACCGCGCTCCCGCCGCACCAGCGCGTGCGGCTCGGGCTGGCGCGCACCTACCAGACCCCGCTCGTCTTCCCGCGCTTGACCGTCCGCGACAACCTCTATCTCGCGGTCCGCGGTGTCCGCCCCTGGCGCCTCAGCCTGCGCGCGCCCCGGCCCGGTGATCCCGAGTTCGCGGTGGTGGCGGAGCTCGCCGAGCGGGTCGGGCTCCGCCACGCCCTCTCCGCGCTCGCCGGTGCCCTCTCGCACGGCGAGCAACGCCAGCTCGAGATCGCGATGGCGTTGGCGAGCCGTCCCAAGCTGCTCCTGCTCGACGAACCGGCCGCCGGCCTCTCGCCGGCGGAGCGGGAGAGCTTGGCCGCGCTCCTCGGTTCGCTCGACCCGACGATGACGGTCCTGCTCATCGAGCACGACATGGACGTCGCCTTCCAGGTCGCGCAGCGCGTGACGGTCCTGCACGAAGGAAGCGTCATCGCCGAGGGAACGCCGGAAGCGATCGCGTCGGACCCGCGGGTGCGTGCGGTCTACCTCGGGGGAACCCATGGCGAGTGAAGCGCTGCTGGAAGTCCGCGATCTCCATGCCTACTACGGCCAGAGCCACATCCTCCAGGGCATCGACCTTCGACTCGGTAGGGAGCCGCTCGCTGTCCTTGGCCGCAACGGCATGGGGAAGACGACTCTCTGCCTCGCGCTCACCGGCCTCCTGCCGTCGGTGCGCGGTTCGGTCCGGTTTGCCGGTCAGGAGCTCGTCGGCCTGGCGCCGCACCGCATCGCCGCGCTCGGGATCGGCTACGTGCCGCAGGGGCGGCGGATCTTCCCGTCGCTCACCGTCGAGGAGCATCTCCGGCTCGTGCCGCGCCGGCGGGTCACCGGTGCCGAGCCCTGGACGCCGGACCGCGTCTACGCGCTCTTCCCACGGCTCGCCGAACGGCGACGCCAGCCGGCCGGGACGCTCTCCGGCGGCGAGCAGCAGATGCTGGCGATCGCCCGTGCGCTGCTCACCAACCCGCGCCTCTTGATCATGGACGAACCCTCGGAGGGTTTGGCGCCGGTCATCGTCGAGCAGCTCGTCGCGACGCTCCGCCACCTCGCCGAGGTCGGCATCGCGATCCTGCTCGTCGAGCAGCGGCTGGCCGTCGCCACGGCGGTCGCGCAGCGTATCGCCGTCATGGTGGGTGGCCGGATCGCGCTGGAGACGACCGCCGAGCGTTTGCTCGCCGATCGGGAACTCCAGCAGCGCGCTCTCGGGGTGAGCGCATGGCGGGCAGCCTGAGCGGAGGGAGGACGACATGCCGACCGTCGTGCTCGTCGGAACGCTCGATACCAAGGGGGCCGAGTACGAGTACTTGCGCCAGCGCTTGCGCGAACGCGGCTGTACGGTGATCCTGGTCGATGCTGGTGTCCTCGGCGAACCGCAGGCGGTGCCGGACATCACGCGGGAGGAGGTCGCGCGTGCGGCCGGCGCGGACCTGGCCGACCTCGTCGCTCGGGCCGATCGGGGCGCAGCGATCGCGACGATGGCGCGCGGCACGACGGCGATCGTCCGCGAACTGTTCCG
>JANZZC010000145.1 GCA_026419575.1 Thermomicrobium sp.
GAGGGAGACCGAGCGGAACGAGGTTAGTACGATGCTCATCGGTGCGCGGTACCGGTCGTGCGGGATGGGACGTCCCGCCACGGCGCGGGCGGCAGCGCGCGACCGCCGGTCATGGACGGCACGCGGTCGCCCCTGAACCGCCCGGTCGCGCTCGCCCGGTCCGACCCGCTGATCGAGCGGTCCGGGCGGGGGCATCGCTCGGTCTCCGCGCCGAGGTTGCACGAGCAGTGCGCTGGATCGCGCATCCGCATCGGCGGCGAGCGGATCGTGGGACCGGGCGCATCGCGAGCGGGCCCTGGCCCGGAGGGTGGCGGGACGAGGCGAGCGGCAATGTGGTTCGGCTGGCCGGTACGTTCTCTGGTCCGCTGTGACGGGAGCAGGCGATCCCGAGCGGAGACGACGTCACGCGCGGCGGCATCGCCGACTCTGGCGCCCCGCGAGATGCGATCGGGATCCGAAGCTCGGGACAGGGCGCCACGTTCTCTCCGCAGCTGAGTCTACCATGTCGCCTCGACCGTCGACATCAGACGCCTCGACTCGCTCCAGCCCGCGTCGGCAACGGTGGGCCCGGTGCGTTCTCGCATGCCTCCAGCCGAGCTTCGTGCAGCGGGTGAGTGGCCGGTGACGGCCTTGACAATGCAGCACTATATCTTTAGGATGTCCGTAACTCGTCGACGTCGCTGTCTCGAGCCTCGGGTAGGGCGTCGATATCGGCGTGTCGGAGTATGGAGGATTCGGTCGTCGTATCGAGGAGGAGGCGAATGAATCGACGGCGTTTCCTGGCTCTCTCGACCTCGCTCGCAGCGAGTGCGTTGCTGGCGGCCTGCGGCGGTGGGGCGACACCGACGCCGACGAGCGCCCCGGCTGCGACCCCGACCCCCGCAGCCCAGCCCACGCCGACGACTGCGGCAGTCGCCAGTCCGACTCCCCGAGCGGCAGCGAGCCCGACCATGGCGGCGAGCAAGCAGCCTTTCAAGATCGGTGTGGTCGTCGCGCAGACGGGTAACCTCGCGTCGTCCGGACGTCGGCACATCCAAGGGATGCAACTCGCCCTCGAGGAACTCGGTAACGCGGCGGCCGGACGGACGCTCGAGCTGATCCCGGCTGATTCGGCCGGGAATCCCGAGCAGGCAGCGACCCACGTGCGACGGCTGGTCGAGAGCGAGAAGGTCGACGTCATCACCGGGTTCACGATCACACCGGAGCTCACCGCGGTACGCGACTACCTCCACCAGCAGCAACAGGTGACGATCGTCTCGATCGCCGGTTGGCCCGCGATCACGCGCGATCCCAACGTGCGCAGCCCCTACATCTTCCGGTCGTCCTTCTGCCAAGGGCAGTACGAGTTCATCCAGGCCGAGTGGGCCTATCAGAAGGGCGGCTATCGCAACGTCGTCTTGATGGCCCCCGATTACCAGACTGGGCGCACGGTGGCCAAGATCTTCGGCCAGTACTTCCAGAAGTCCGGCGGTCAGATCGCTGCCGAGATCTACCCGCCGCTCGATACGACCGACTTCGGTCCCTACCTCCAGCGGGTCCTGCAGGAAGCGGCCAACGCCGACGCCGTCTGGGCCTGGTTCATCGGTGCCGACGCGATCCGCTTCATGACGCAATACCAGGAGTTCGGCCTCAAGGATCAGTTCCCGTTGCTCGGCGGTGCGGAGGTCGGCGACGATCCCTACCTCCCGGAGGTCGGCGAGGCTGCGCTCGGTATCGTCAGCGCTATCAACTACGCCGCACGCTACCAGCGGCCGCAGAACCAGGAGTTCGTCCGGAAGTTCCAGCAGAAGTTCAACGTGTTGCCCGGTCACCTGGAGTACTGGGGCTACATCACCGTGATGATCCTGGCGCAGGCGCTCGAGGCCGTGAAGGGCGATACCAGCGACAAGCAGGCGTTCTTGACCGCGATCAAGAACGTGAGCTTCGAGGGGCCGATGAACCGTGTCCGCTTCCATCCGGAGACGCAGGGCGTCATCACGACGGTGCTCGTCCGCCGCGTCGATCGCTTGCCGGACGGGACGCTCGGCAACGTGGTGATCAGCGAGTATCCGGACATTCACGATCTCTCCTTCTGATCCGGATCCGAGTAGGTTGGACGAACTGCCGGGGAGCTCCCCGGCAGTTTTTCTGTTCCTCGTCTCGAGAGCGCTGCACGCTCGATCGGTACGTCGTGCCGCCCGCGTTGACGCCTCGCGTGCTCGTCCACCGGTGCCGAGGTTGGCCTGCCTGCGGTAGGCTCGGAGGGTCACGTCGGAGCGACGCCGCACGGAGGGAGCGAGCGTGGAGTTGTTGATCGTGAGCGACCTCGAGGGGCTTTCCGGGGTCGAGCGCTGGGAGGCATGTCGTCCCGCGCATCCGCTGTACCCGGCGACGGTGGAGCGGTACGTGGCCGAGGTAGAGGCGATCTCCCGTGCGGCCATGAGGCTCGGTATCGGACGGACTGCGCTCCTCGACTGGCACGGCCGTACGCTCTCGGTCGATCGGCTCGGGCCGACGGTGCGGCCGGCGCTGTTGCCGTTTGATCGGGCGGCACGCGTCGCGGTGCTTCTGGGCTTCCATGCCCGGACCGGACAGCCCGAGTCGTTCGCTGCCCATACCTACCGGCCCGGTCTGCGCATCCTCTGGGACGGTCGCGAGGCCGGCGAGCTCGCACTGGCGAGCCGGTGGCTCGGCGAGCGTGGGGTGCCGCTGGTGCTGGTCACCGGTGATCGAGGACTGACTCGCGAAGCGGAGGAGTGGACGGAGCAGACGGCGACCGTCGCCGTCAAGCGAGCGCTCGCGCCCGACCGTGCGGAATCGCTGCCCCCGGCCCGAGCGCACGAGGCGATCGCGACGGCGCTCGAACGTGTCCTGTTGCGTCGCTCCTGGTGGTGGGTCTACCGCCCGGAGGTGCCGGTCGCCTGGGAAGTGCGGACTCCGGAGGGGAAGCGGGTCGATCTCGTCGCTCCCTCGGTCGAGGCGGCGCTCGAGCGCCTGCGCGCGCTCGTGCCGTCGGTGTCCCTTCCCTGGTCGGCTCAGCCGGAGGGATCCCGCTGATCGTCGGCCCAGCC
>JANZZC010000157.1 GCA_026419575.1 Thermomicrobium sp.
GACGACGACACGCGTTCGCGTCCGGTTCGCACCGAGTCCGACCGGTGACCTCCACGTCGGCGGCGCACGGACCGCACTCTTCAACTGGCTCTTCGCTCGCCAGCACGGTGGCGCGTTCATCCTGCGGATCGAGGACACCGACCAGGCACGGCTCGTCGGCCAGAGCATCCAGGGCATCATCGACGGACTGAAGTGGCTCGGGCTGGAATGGGACGAGGGGCCGGACATCGGCGGGCCGTACGGCCCATACATCCAGAGCCAACGGCTCCCGCTCTACCAGGAGCATGCCCGGTGGCTGGTCGAGCACGGTCATGCGTACTACTGTTTCTGCACGCCGGAGCGGCTGGAGCGGGTCCGCCAGGAGCAACGGGCGCGCGGCGAGCCGCCCGGGTACGACCGGCACTGCCGGTACCTGCCGCCGGAGGAAGTCGAGCGCCGCCTGGCCCAAGGTGAACCGGCCGTCATCCGCTTCAAGATGCCGCTCGAGGGAGAGACGACGATCGTCGATCTCCTGCGCGGGGAGATCACCTACGAGAACCGCTTGCTGCAGGATCTGGTGCTCCTCAAGTCCGACGGCTTCCCGACCTATCACCTCGCCAACGTCGTCGACGACCATTACATGGAGATTTCGCATATCCTCCGGGCCGAAGAGTGGATCCCGTCCGCACCGCTCCATGCCCAGCTCTACCGCGCCTTCGGCTGGGAGATGCCGGTGCTCTGCCATCTCCCGCTCATCCTGAGCCCCGACGGGAAGGGCAAGCTCTCCAAGCGGCACGGCGCGACCGGCGTGCTCGAATTCAAGCGGCTCGGCTACCTCCCGGAGGCGATGATCAATTACCTGGCGCTCCTGGGCTGGGCCTACGACGCCGAGCGGGAAATCTTCTCGCGCGAGGAACTCATCCAGCTCTTCCGGCTCGAGGAGGTGAACCCGCACCCGGCGCGCTTCAACTTCGACAAACTTCTCTGGATGAACCAGTACTACATCAACCATGTGTTGTCGCTCGACGAGTTCGCGCGGCGCTGCGTCCCCTTCCTCCGCGAAGCCGGACTGGTCGGTCCCGAGGCCGAAGACCCGAGTGGCCCGGCGTTCGCGTACGTGCGCGAGGTCGTCGCGCTCGTGAAGGATCGGGCCAAGCTCCTGAGCGAGGTCCCCGAGCTCACCCGCTTCTTTTTCGCCGACGTCGAGGAGTATGATCCGGAACTCCTGCTCCAGCGCAAAGTCGAGCCGGAAACGGTGCTCCTGGCACTGGAGCGCGCGATCGCCGTGCTAGAGGAAGCGGACTTCGCCGACGAGGCGGATCTCGAGCGCCGGCTCCGCGCGCTCGCCGAGGAACTCGGGCTGAAGACGGGCCAGCTCTTCATGCCGATCCGCGTCGCGGTCACCGGCCGCA
Source organism: Thermomicrobium sp. (assembly GCA_026419575.1). Lineage (GTDB taxonomy): Bacteria > Chloroflexota > Chloroflexia > Thermomicrobiales > Thermomicrobiaceae > Thermomicrobium. The sequence continues at coordinate 1,392 of JANZZC010000157.1, forward strand.
CGGTCTCGCCCGGACTCTTCGAGACGCTGCGCGTCCTCGGGCGGGAGCGGTCGCTCGAGCGCCTGGCGCGCGCTCGGGAGAAACTGGCTTCCTACCTCGCGGCTCGTGCGCCGAGCGCCTCGGCCTGAGGCGAGGAGAGCGGCGATGTCGCGATCGGGGTCGCCGCGCGAGCGCACGAAACGCACTGGCCTGCTGCTCGCGTTCCTCCTCGTGCTCGCCGGTATCCTGTCCCAGCTCGTTCTCGCCCGCTGGCTCGGGAGCTCGCTCTTCGTGGTGAGCTCGGCGCTGCTCGCCGCGATACCGCTGATCGTGGCAGTCGCTGGGTTCCTCTGGCTCGTGCGCCGCTTCCGCTCGGTGGACCGAGGCGAGCGCCCGCGCGAGCGTCGCTGATCCCGGGTGCTGGGCGCGATGGACCGACGTCCTGCTGCCGATGCGCAGGTTCCCTGCGGAGCCGACACCGCGGTCGCGCTTTCCGCGACTCCCTTGCTGCAACCGGAGACGATGAGGTGGACGCGAGCGCGTGCACGAGGAGCGGGTCGGTAGCCACGGCGTCCGCCGCGGTGCTCGCTCGCCGGGAGCGGTCGGCACGCGCGTCGCTGAGCCTCGCCGGTGCGCCAGGCGGCCAGCTGGCCGAGCCACACGCGGCCACGTCGCGCGTGCTCCCGGCTCGCGGTGTCGCTCGATCGGGAAAGCGAGCGGGCATCGGCTCGCCTGTCCCGGGGGCGTGCGGGGCGACCGGCAACCGGCGCTGCCCCCGCGGTGAAGCGGACCGACCGGCTCGAGGGGATCGCCGTCACGGTTCCTCGACGGGCGCGCGTGCGCTACGCTGTGCGGTGCCGCGGAGGGGACGGCATGCGACGCGTCGGCGACCTCTTGCCCATGCGAGGCGGTACCGGGCGGAAACCGGTCACCCGGCTCGTCGGTTTCCTGGTCTGCACGGTCCCCGGCCTGCTCGCCCTCGCCCTCGCTCTCCCGTCGGTGTCGCTGAGCTTCCTCATGGACGACAGCTACGACCTGATCATGGCGCGACGGTCGTCGTACCAGGAGCTCCTGCTCGCGCCGGTGCCTGGCTCCAGCTACTATCGGCCGCTCTCGTTCGTGCTCTTCAAGGTCGTCGCGGACCTCCGGGGCGGGACGGAACCGTGGCAGTACCGGACGCTCGCGGTCCTTCTCCACGCGGTGAACGCGCTTCTCCTCGCCGCCATCGTCCGGCGGTTCGCCGGTTCGCTCGCCGCCCTCGCGTCGGGGGTGCTGTTCGCGACCTTCCCGTTCGCCTACCAGGCGCTCCAGGTGGTCGGGGCGCTCCCGCACGTCCTGGTCACGACGTGTTTTCTCGCCGGGGCGCTCGCCTGGTCGATCGGGGGGACACGACCGGCTCGCCGAGCGTCGCCGTGGTACGCGCTCGCGGCGGCGGCAGCGACGCTCGCACCGGGCTTTCACGAGACGGGGGCGCTGAGCGGAGCGCTGCTCCTGCTCCTCTCCGCGGCCCGGGGGAGAGTCGTGAACCGGGAGTCTCTCTCCGCTCTCCCGTGGATCCTCGTCGCGCTCGTAGCCGATCTCGCGGCCGTCTGGGCGTGGTTCTGGGGATTGGACAAGCCGGACGGACGCCCGGCCACGCCGATCGACCGACTGGAGAACGTCGCCTTCTGGTTGCAAGCTGCAGCCTACCCGGTGACCCGCCAGCTCGCGCTGCTCTTCGACGCCGCGTGGCTCGCGCGGCACGCCTGGATGGCCGTCGCGGCGGCAGCGCTCGGCGGGCTCGGTGTGGCCCTCGCGGTGTCGTGGCGCGGCGGGCGAGTGCGGCTCGCGGCCTGCACGCTCCTCCTCGGCTTCCTGGTCTTCGTTCCGGCCATCCTCTTTCTCCCGTACCGAGGTTATGTGGAAGACGGGCCGCGCCTGCTCTACCCGGCCACCCCGGCGGTCGCGGCCTTCTGGGGACTCCTCCCGGCCGCCGCGCTGCGCTGGCGGCGCGCTCGCCGCCTGGCGATCGCGGCGACGAGCTGTCTCCTCGGTGTGGCGGTGCTCCAAGGCGCTGCCTTCGTGGTCCGAAGAACGGAGCTCGCGCAGCGCGCGAGCGCGGCCCAGGAAGCGGTGGTCGCCGTGGCGCGCTCGAATCCCGGTCGGCCGCTCCTGGTCGTGAACGGACCGGCCTGGCTCGCCTTGCACCGGTACGAGTACCCGCTCGGGCACTACGGCGTGGTCGCACAACCACCGTATCACGGCTACGATGCCCTGCTCGAGGCTAGGCTCGGCCGGCGGCAGCCGGTCCTCTCCCTCGCGGTCGAGCCGAGCCGCTCCCTCCCGGAGTGGACGTACTGGCCGCACGGTCGGCCGGGAACGCGTGCCGAGCTCGCGGCGCTCCGGTACAGCGGGTGGCTCGTCGTGCGGTTGGAGCCGGACGAGGCGCGGGATTTCTGGCGGCGCGAGGACGGATGGGCGTCCGGGTGAGAGAACGCACGGCCGTCGCAGCGGGACTACGGAGCTCGCTCCTCCCGTACAAGCGAAGCGGTCGAAGCGGCTTCCCTGGCCGAACCATGACGAAAGTCGCATATCTCATGACGAGAACGCGTCGTTATCATGACGAGAAGACCGGATCGTGTCACGGTGTGGTTCGGGGAGAGAAGCGCCGACGTGTGCCAGGAGTTCCGAGGCTGTCGGGAGTGCGCGAACAGCGCGAGGACTCCGACGGGAGATGCGATCCAGACGTCCGAGCGGCTGGCGACCTTGGCCAGGCTCGCCACGCTCTTGAACGTGGCGTCGGACTTGTCGGCGGCTCTCTGCGAGGCGTTGCCGCTCGTCCTAGAGGTCGTCGGTTCGCGGACCGGGTGGATCTCGTTGCGTCGAGGAGAGGCCTTCGACCTGGTCGCTGCGGAAAACCTGCCTCCCGGTCTTGTCGCGGACGACCACCGGATGCTCCGCTGGTCTCCCTGTACCTGCCAGCGTCTCGCTGACTCCGGTGGGTTGTCGACGACGGCCGAGATCGTCGCGTGCGAGCGTTTGGCCCGGCTGCGCGAGCAGGCCGGGGATCCGGAGACGGCGCATCGCCTCTCCGGTGGGCTGCGGTATCACCTCTCAGTGCCCCTCCGCGCGCCGAGCGGGCGGCTGGTCGGTCTCCTTAATCTCGCGCGGTCCGAGCCCGATCCGGTCGATGCAACGACGCGGTTGTTCCTCGACCTCATCGGGGAATTCCTGGCCAGTGCCGTCGAGCGTGCCGAGCTGACCGAGGAGCTGCGCCGGCTCCGCTCGGAGGAACGCGAGCGCGCGACGGCGCTGGCGCACGAACTGGTGGGACGCGAGCGGCTGGACGACGTCGCGGATGCCGTCTTCTCGGCGCTCGTGCCGGTGCTGCAGCCGGACGCGCTCTCGCTGCTCGCCGTCGATCCTTCGGGCCAGTTCCTGGTGCTGCGTGCCGGGCGAGGCTGGTCGGCATCGCTGGTCGGCCAGCTCTGGCTACCGCTCGCACCGCCGACGCACAACGGGCCGGCCTGGGCGCTCGCGACGCGCGAGCCGTTCGTCATCCGGCTCGATCGGCTCGACCGCCCTTTCCACGTACCTCCGGCAGTGCGACGCGCCGGCGTGCGCGTTTCCGCCTTCTTCCCCCTCTTCGCCGGCGAACGGCCGGTCGGGGTGCTCGTGGCGAACTACCGCAGCCTGCACGAACCGAGCGAGGAACGACTCCGGTTCGCTGCCTTGCTGGCCGAGATCGGCGCCGTCGCCGTCGCGCGGGCGCTCGAGCGCGAGCGGAACGACATGCTCCTGAGCGAACTGCCGGTCGGCATCTATCGGCTGGATCCGCATGGCACGGTGCTCTGGGCGAACCGTGCCTTCGCGCAGCTGCTCGGCTGGGAGCGTCGCGAAGACGTCGCGGGCCGGTCGATCGCGGAATGGTTCGCCGAGCCGGCCGATGCCGCGCACTGGCTCGGTCGCTTGGCGCGCGGCGAGGCCGTCACCGGTGCCGAGTACCGTTGGCGCACGCGGGACGGGGGCGTGCGCTGGGTGCGGCTGACTGCTCGCGGCTACCGGAACCCGCAAGGAGCCTTGCTGCTCGTCGAAGGAACGGTGGAGGACATCAGCGAACGGAAGGAGGCCGAAGAGCACCTCGCGTATCTCGCGCATCACGACCCGCTGACCGGCCTCGCCAATCGACACGCGCTCGTCCGAGCGCTGGAGGAGGCGTTGGCACGCGCCTGGCGGAGCGGCGAATCGGGGGCGTTGCTGCTGCTCGACCTCGACAACTTCAAGCTGGTGAACGATCGGCTCGGTCACGGTGCCGGCGATGCGGTGCTCCGCTCGGTGGCGACGCGACTCGCGACGGCGCTCCGGCGCGGCGAGGTGGTCGCGCGTCTCGGCGGGGACGAGTTCGCGGTCGTCTGTTTCCCGATCGATCGGCGCTCGGTGCGGCGCGTGGCCCAGCGCCTGCTCGCCGCGATCTCGGAGATCACGGTCAGCTTGCCGGATCGGGTGATTTCCGTATCGGCGAGCTGCGGGATCGCGTCGATCCCGGAGCACGGTCACTCGGTCGAGGAACTCCTCGTCGCGGCGGATCGCGCACTCTATACCGCGAAGTTCCGAGGCGGCGAGCGCATCGAGCTCTACGAGCCGGAACGACATCGCTCCGATGGCTCGCTCGTCGCGCGCTCTCTCGCGACGCTGCAGGCAGCGCTCGAGCGCAACGACTTCCTGCTCTTGGCTCAGCCGATCGTCGATCTGCGGTCGAGGCGACCGGTCGGACAGGAGCTCCTGCTGCGACTGCGCGAGGATCGGGATCGCTCGTCGGAGCCGGAGAATTTCCTGCCGATCGCTGAACGGCTCGGGCTGATGCCGAAGTTGGATCTCTGGGTGATCCGCCAGGCGCTGCGTTCGGCCGAGCGGACCGGCCAACGCGTGCATGTCAATCTCTCCGCGCAGACGCTCCGCGATACCGGAACGCTGCGCACGCTCGTCGAAGAGGTCGAAAAGGCTGCCTTTCTCGCCGGGAACCTCGTCCTCGAATTGACTGAGACGGCCGCGATCGCCGATTTCCAGCGTGCCCGGGACGAGTTCACGGCGTTGCGCTCCCGCGGGTGTCGCTTCGCGATCGACGATTTCGGGGTCGGATACTCCTCGCTCTACCAACTCCGCTCGTTGCCGATCGATATCCTCAAGATCGACGGTTCCTTCGTCGCGGGACTGCTCGACGATCCGGTGAACCGGCACATCGTCCGAGCGATCGTCGAACTGGCCCGTGCGCTCGGCACCGAGACGGTCGCGGAATGGGTGGAGGACGAGCGCCTCGTCCCGGTCCTGCAGGAACTCGGCGTCGACTATGGCCAGGGCTTCGCCCTCGGGCCACCGGTGCCGCTCGAGCCCTCGTGAGCGAGCCGGCCGTACACTAGCGACCGGAGCGAGAGGAGCGTGAGCGATGACGAGCGAAGCACCGGTCGCGCTGGTGACGGGCGGAACGGGACAGGTCGGATCGGTCGTGGTGCGCTACTTCGCGGAGCGCGGTGCTCGTCTCTTCGTGCCGTATCGCACGGCCGCGCACTGGGAGGCGTTGCGGGCGTCGCTCGGTTCGCTCGGCGATGCCGTGACGGGCGAACCGTTCGATCTCGTCGTCGCGGAGCACGCGGAACGAGCGGTGCACGCGGCGTTCCAGCGCTGGGGGCGACTCGACTGGGTGCTCTGCCTCGCTGGCGGCTACCGGCCGGGCCGGATCGCCGAGACGGATCGAAGTCTCTGGGAGGAGCTCCTCGCGCTCAACCTCTGGCCGACGGCGAACCTGCTCCGCGCGGTCGTGCCCCGGCTCCTCGAACGCGGAGCGGGGCGGGTGGTCACCGTCGGCGCCCGGGCGGTGTTCGAGCCGGGTGCCGGTTCGGTCGCGTACGCCGCGGTGAAGCAGGCGGTGATGACGCTGACGCTCGCGGTGGCGCGCGAGGTGCGCGGAACCGGCGTGACGGTCAACTGCATCGCGCCAGCGACGATCGATACGCCAGCGAACCGCGAGGCCATGCCGCAGGCGGATCACTCCAAGTGGGTGCCGCGCGAGCAGGTGGCGGCGTTGCTCTGGTACCTCTGCTCGCCGGAAGCGGCGGCCATCAACGGCGCGATCATCCCGATCGTCGGGGGACAGTGACGGTCAGCGCAGGCTTGCCGCGTGCGTCGGCATGTCCTGATGGGGCAGTCCGTCCCACGAGGCACCGTAGAGGTGCCAGCGGAAGGCTTCGACGAGCGCACGCAGCGTCGCCTCGGTCGCTGCCCGGTCGAAGCCGCGGTCGGTCACGAGGTCCGGTACCGGCTCGCCGGGCAGGATCCGCTCGGCATGGGTAGGCATGTCGCCGCGGTGGTCGCGGCCGTCCCAGCTCATGCCGTAGAGGTGCCAGCGGAACGCTTCGACGAGAGCGCGTGCCGTCGCCTCGATCTCTTCCGCCTTCGGCTGCCCCCGGCTGTCGAACCAGACGCCGTCGCCGAGATCCCAGCTCACCACGATGTCCCACATGGTCAGGAGCTGGTTCCCGACGACATCGCGCGCGAGCGCCGTCACCGTATACCGACCGGGGGAGAGCCAGACGTCCAGCGAGACGCTCGGTTCGGTGCTGCGCGCTTCTTGTCCGGCGACGCGGACGACGAGCTCGGCGAGCGGATACCGAGCGGCGATGGTCGCCGCGACGCGGACCGATCCGGGCAGGACCGTCGACCAACGAGTCGGCTCCACGCGCGTGAAAGCGAGCGGTACAGCGGGTTGCGGTGCCGGCTGGGTCGCGGCGAGCACCCGGACGGTGCAACAGAGTTCCTGGCACAGGGTGCGCGCGAACTCCACGACGCCCTCGTCGACTCGGCGCGCGTAGTTCCACAGCGATCTCTCGGCGGAGACGATTCCGAAGATCCCGTACTCGCCGACCGTGACGAGCGGCCCACCGCTCATCCCGCGGACGAGGTCCGCCTGGAGGCTCAGGACTTCCGGCATGGCGAGCGCGACCCCCTGGCCCGGGGCTCGCCATTGGGTGCCGAGCGGCTTGTCGCCCGGATACCCGAGCGCGAAGTACTCGAACCCCGGATCGGTCACGGTGCGCTCGTCCAGCGGCGCGAGCGGCAAGGTCCCAGTGCGGTCGCCGACCGGTTGGTCGAGTTGGACGACGCCGAAGTCGTAGCGCTCCTCTTCTCCGCGTTCGACCCAGCCGCGCGGAACGCTCGCATCGACCGCCTCGCTGATCCCGAAGGGCGTCACGAGCCCGTCGAGCGTACGATCGGCGCCGGGAACGACGCGGAGGCGACTGAACCAGCCGCCGAACTCGGCACTGTAGAGACAATGCGCGGTCGTCAGCACCAGGGCCGGTGCGATCGCTGCACCGGAGCAGGTGTAGAGCGTCCCGTCCGGGAACTGGCCGACCAAGAGCGCGATCGCCGAGGCCGGATACGTGGTCGTCGGCGTCACCCGCGTCCGTTCGTCGGGCGGAAACACCCGGCTGTACCCGGCGCGCTCGAGGAGCGCGGCGAGCGGATCCGGAGCGCCGGGCGAGGGACTGGGTCGAGCGTGGGCCGGCAGGAGCGCGCTGGCCTCGTCGGCTTGGGCCGGACCGACGGGGACGAGGGCGCAGAGCAGTCCGAGGATGACGACCATCGACCGGATCGAGCGCATCGCGGCTCCTCTCGAGTCGCCGACCGGCTCCCCCAACTGTAGAGGTCGGCAGCGCACGCGACAAGGACGAGCGTGCTAGAGTGACGGGCAGTACGGTCGCGCTGGTGCGTGCTGCCTGGCCAGCATGCACGGGAGCGAAGGAGGCGGTGCTCGATGGCGGAGGAAAAGCGTGCGCTCGTGATCGTGGCGCACCCGGACGACATGGAGATCGGTTGCGGCGGAACCGTCGCGCGTTGGGTCGACGAGGGGTGGGCAGTCTGGCTCGTCGTGGTGACGGACGGCGGGGGCGGTGGGCCGGACGATGCGACCGACGTGAGTCCGGAAGCGCGCCGGCGGATGAGCGAGCTCCGCAAGGCGGAACAGCGCGAGGCGGCGCGCATCCTCGGCCTGCGGGGAGTCGAGTTCCTCGACTATCCGGACGGTCGCGTCGAGCCGACGCTCGAGCTGCGGCGCGACCTCGTCCGGGTGATCCGGCGGTACCGTCCACAGGTACTCGTGATTCCCTCGCCCGAACGCAGCTGGACTCCTGCGTACCAGGTGGGGCGTTACCATCCCGACCACCTCGCCGTGGGACAAGCGGCGCTGGCGGCCGTCTACCCGGCGGCGGGCAACGCGTGGGACTTCCCGGAGCTTCTCACGGAAGGGCTCCAACCGCATCACGTGCAGGAAATCTGGGTCATCAACGCGCCGGTCCTGAACCACGCCGTCGACATCTCGACGACGCTCGACCGCAAACTCGCTGCTCTGGCGGCGCACCGCAGCCAGTTCGGGGATCGGTTTCCGCTCCTCGAGCGCTGGCTGCGGCAGGCCGCCATGGAACGCGGCGTGCGCCACGGGCTGCAGTACGCCGAAGAGTTCCATCGCATCCGGGTGCGCGAGCCGTTCCCGTTCCGGCGTTGACCACGGGGAGCCAGCGGACGCCACTCGCCGGCCCGGCTCGTCTACTGCCCGCTGGCCGCGGCGATCGGCTCGCCAGCTTCCCGGTCGAGCGCGCCGAGCACCCTGGCGCGCAGGGCAGCCAGGCGGGCGTCGCCGCGATCCCGCGGGCGTGGGACATCGACCGCGAACGACTCCTGGACGGTAGCTGGCCTGCCACCGAGCAGGACGACTCGATCGGCCAAGTAGACCGCTTCGTCGACGTCGTGCGTCACCAGCACGGCGGTGAAACCGAAACGTTCCCACAGTTCGAGCAGGTAATCCTGGAGCCGCAAACGGGTCAAGGCATCGACGGCACTGAACGGTTCGTCGAGCAACAACAGGTCGGGCTCGGTCACCAGCGCGCGAGCCAGAGCGGCCCGCTGGGCCATGCCGCCGGAGAGCTGTCGGGGCCAAGCGGAGAACGCGCGCTCGGGCAGGTGAACGGCAGCGAGCGCAGCATAGGCGCGCTGCCGCCGCTCGCTCGCCGATCGTCCGGGCGCGACGAGCGCGACGTTCTCCGACGTGCGCAACCACGGGAGGAGGCGCGGCTCCTGGAACACGAAGGCGACCTGCGGTGCCGATCCGTCCTGTGGGCGCTCGATGGAGAGGCGTCCCTCGCGGAGCGGGACGGTACCGGCGAGGGCGCGCAGGAGCGTCGTCTTGCCGACGCCGCTCGGTCCGACGATGGCGAGAAACGATCCGGCCGGGATGACGAGCGAGACGTCGCTCAGGACGAGATGGTCGCCCAGGCCGATCCGCACTCCTTCGAGGCGCACGGTCGCACCGGTCATGGTGTCGCCTCCGCTTCCTGAACGCTTCCGATCGTCTCGCGCCAGGCGAGCACGACGCGTTCGATCCTGGCGAGCACGCTATCCGACAGTTTGCCGAGCACGCCGAACGAGAGCAGCGCGACGAGAACGCGGTCCGGACGCATCGTCGACTGCCCTTCGACCAGGAGGAAGCCGAGTCCACTGCTCGCCGCGATGAGTTCGGCCGCGACGACGAACATCCAGCCGAGGCTCAGTCCGGCGCGCAGACCGGTCAGTACGCCCGGCAGTGCGCCTGGGATCAGGACGAAGCGGAGCGTCCTCCAGCGGCCGAGCCGGTACACCTGTGCGAACTCGACGAGGCGCCAGTCGAGACCGCTGATCGCTGCCAGGACGTTGAAGTAGACCGGCAAGAAGACACCGAGGGCGATGAGGAGTACGCGCGCCTGCTCGCCGATGCCGAACCAGAGCAGGAACAGCGGCACCCACGCGAGCGAAGGGATAGCGCGCAGCCCCTGGACGGTCGGGTCGACTGCCCGGCGGAGCGTCGGCGAGAGGCCGGTCAGCGTGCCGAACGCGATGCCGGGCACGGCACCGAGGAGGTATCCCCAGGACAATCGTTGCAGCGTCGCGACGAGGTGAGCCAAGAGCTCACCCTGCGCGATCATCTCGCGCGAGGTGCGCAGAACGGTCTGCGGCGGAGGGAGCTGGTAGGAAGGGATCCAACCAGCCGCGACGATTCCCCACCATCCGGCGACGATCAGCGCCGGGACGATCCACGGTACGACCCAGCGCGTGAGCTTCCCGGTGGGGACTCTCTCCCGTCGCGTCCGCGAAAGGGGCTCGTCGCGCGCAGAGGCAGAGAGTCTCTGGAGCGCCATCATCCACCCCCGTTCGCACGGGCGCGTTGGGCCGGGCCGGACTCCAGCAATGTCGCGAGCGCACCGTCCAGGTCAGCGGACGAGGGGACCAGGTTCTCCTTGCGGATCAACGGGAGAACGGCGCGCAGCGTTTCGCGCACCGCCTCGCCCGGCACCGGGTCGGGGAAGGAGACGCGTTCGCTGAGCACCTTGCGCGCGATCGCGAGATCGAGTTTCGCTGCCTCGCTGAGGATCTGGGCGAGTTCGTCGGGATGGGCGAGCGCCCACTGTCGCCCGCGCTCGTAGAGCGCGAGGACGCGCTCCACGACGTCGGGGTGCTCGGCGATGAACGATTCGAGCGCGTTGAGCGTCCCGTAGGTGTTCCACTCGCGCCGGCGGAAGAAGAGCCGTGCCCCGGCGGTGAGTTCGGCGTGCGCCATGTGGGGATCGAGCCCGGCCCAGGCATCGACGTCGCCGCGCAGGAGGGCCTGCTCGCCGTCCGGATGCTGGAGCTGGACGATGGTGACGTCGTGCGAGGAGAGCCCGACGCTGTCGAGCGCACGCAGCAGGAAGAACCAGGGATCGGTACCGCGGGTCGCTGCGACCTTCTTCCCGCGGAGGTCAGCCGGTGACTCGATCGGGCTGTCGGCGCGGGCGACGAGCGCGGTCCATTCGGGCTGCGCGTAGATCCAGACCGTCTTGAGCGGTACGCCGTTGGCGCGAGCGAGCAGCGCAGCGCTGCCGGCGGTCGAGCCGAAGTGGACGGCGCCGCTCGCGGTGAACTCGTTCGCCTTGTTGCTGCCGAGGCTGAGCACCCACTCGACCTTGGTGCCGTCGGCGGCGAACTCCTGCTCGACCCAGCCCTGCTGCTTGAGGACGAGGCTGACCGGGTTGTAGTAGGCGTAGTCCAGGCGGAGCACGTCGAGCGCGGGTCGACTCCGCGCGACGGTCGGGGCGTTGCCGCTGCTCGCGTCGGGGGCGGTCGTCGGCGTGGTTCGCTCCCCGCTGCACGCCGCGAGCAGGCCGCTCAGGAGCGCTGCCGATGTGGTGCGCAAGAAGGCACGTCGTGTCCACCGCATCCTCGGATTCTCCTCCCTATTCCGATCCGACTCCGGAGCGCTCGGTGTTTCCGTGCAGGCGAGCACGGCGACGACACCGCGCGCCGGATGCACCGATCCGTGTTCGCTGGACTGAAAGCGTCGGGGGATCAGAAAATCACGCGGAGCGAGGACACTCGCAGATCCGTGGCCAGAAGGCGAAGACACCGACCATCGCCGGGCACGGGGGAACCGGTACGGCTCGGTACTGGGCGGTGTTCTCTCTCAACCCCAACGCTCGGTTCCTGGCCACGCCGATTCGCTCGCGACGTCGTTCGACGCTGCGGGTGAGTGTACGCAGCAGTCGCCCGAGCGTCAAGCGCTGCCGCGGGCGATCGGCTCGCGGCGGCGGGAGCGTCGGTCGCTCCCCTCCCTCCATCCGTTTCCGGCTCGCCGCGACGGCCGGGACGCCTCGCTTTCAGCGCGCCCGGAACGAGGGATGCCTGCTGCTCTTCGCTCGTGCCGTCGGCGATGAGCGCTCCTCGCTTCGCGGGCAACGACGCTGGCGCGACGGTTTCGTGCACGGTCTCGATGCTGGTGTCGTCGGCCGTTTCTGCGTTCTCGCTCGGACCGCTCGGCGTATCCGGCACGGCAGAGATCGAGAGTTCCGGCTCCCCCTGTCGGTGAGGATCCCGGTGTTCTCTCCTCTGCCGTCTCTCGCTCGATCGTCACCGAGGCCGACCGCGCTGCGCTTTCCACGGACACGGCGGGGGCCGTTTCCGCCCGGCGATGACCCGTGGCGTACCTCGCTCGTCAGCGATTCCTCGACCGTCTCGCTCTCACCGTGCCGACCTCAGCGGCACTCGTCTTTCGCTGTTCCGCGCGCCCGTGCCCCGATAACCGGTCGGAGGCAGGTGTCTCCGAAAGACGGGGCGTCCTCGAGCAGTGTCTCCTCGCGCTGCATCCTCGTCGACGGTCCGCCGCTCGGCACCGAAAGGTATGGTTCGAGTTCCGATGTCTGTTCCGGCCACGGCTCGCCCAAGCGTTGCGCGACGAGATCTCGGCAATGGTCGACTCCCAGAGAGCTCTCAGGAACGAGGACGGACGGCCGATCTTCTTGGCAGCTCGGACCGCGTGCCACATCCTGCTGCGACGTGGTCGCTCGGTCTTCGAGCGTGGCGTCCTTTCGGCACCGACTTCGCCGACGATGACTACCCGAGCGAGCGCGACGATGAGGAAGTTCCGGTTCAGAGCATTCCTCCCGGACCAGGGAGTCCCGGGCGGGAAAGGCGTCACGACGAGCACGCGCTCGCGTGTCCCCCTGCACTCGAGGGCGTCGCCGACTTTCCGTGGCAATCGCTCCGGGTCCGGTGTCTCGGCCAGGACAGCGATCGTCGTGCCATTGCTCGCGTCCAAGGCTCCCTCGAAGGCGGCCCGGACCAGAAGCGAATCCGGCCACGATCACGTAGCCCTCTTCGGCGATCTTTCGAGCGAGCTGCCGGACGAGGCCGGCGACGTCAGGATCGGGGTGCTGCGTCCCGATGATCGTGACCTTCCGGAGATCCGGATCCAGGAGGCGCTCCTGGCCCATGATCCACAGGCAGCGTTCCTCGCCCGTGCCCGACACGCGATGCTCCTGATCCGTGTCGAGCAGGTCGAGCTGAGTCGGGGAAGGCATGCGAACGTGCCGACCCCGAGGAGAAAGCGGCCAGCGCGCGAACGGCTACCCCACGAGCGGCCAGAGTGGGTCGCGGTCGGTCAGGCGCTTCCACCGTCGCTGCTGGACCCCTTGCATCGTGCCCTCGCTCCGATGGTCAGGTACGCGTCCCTGTCGCGACCGAGGCGTCGAGAGACCCGCGGTGAGGTTACGAGCGAGCGAACCGGTGCTCGAGCCGGTAGAGGCGTTCCCCGACGCTGGTGCGTTGCGAGCCTCTTCGATCCGAGAGTTCGGTATGCCGGTCGAGTGCCCAGCCAGCGTTCCACGGGCCTCTCGGCAACCACAGCGGCTCCACGATGCCCCCTGAAATGGAAATTCGCTTGTCGGCATTTTCCACAACCGAGAGGTTTCGGCGAGCGACACGACTCCGCGCGGCGGACGTCTGTCGTGCAGCGGACACGGTGGTTCGCTCGTGTTCGGACGAGCGTCGGCGCGAGCTCCGTCGTTCGGCGCCGTCTTCCGCATCCTGGTCGTCTGTGCGACACTGCCAGCGGCGCCGCTGTCGCGGTCGGCGCGTCGGGGACGCCAGCGATCGGCGAGGGAGGATGGTGACGATGACGAGCGATCTGGTCAGTGGCTTGACCGGAGCGTTGCGCTTCCGCTGCATCGGTCCGCACCGCGGTGGCCGCGTCGTGGCCGTGATCGGGCATCCGGACGACCCGATGGTCTTCTACTTCGGCGCTTGTGCCGGCGGGGTCTGGAAGACCGAGGACGGGGGGACGACCTGGTGGAACGTTTCCGACGGGTACTTCGGGACGGCGGCGGTCGGCGCGATCGCCATCGCACCGTCCGACCCCAACGTTCTCTACGTCGGCACCGGCGAGGCCTGCATCCGCGGGAATGTCTCGCACGGCGACGGCGTCTACAAGTCGACCGACGGCGGCCGGAGCTGGGTCAACGTGGGACTGCGCGACACGCGGCATATCGCGAAGATCCGCGTGCACCCGCAGAACCCCGAGCTCGTGTACGTGGCGGCGCTCGGCCATGCGTTCGGTCCGAACGCGGAGCGTGGCGTGTTCCGCAGCCGCGACGGCGGTCGGACGTGGGAACGTATCCTCTACCGTGACGAGCACACCGGCGCGATCGATCTCGTCATGGATCCCCACAACCCGCGGATCCTGTACGCTGCGCTCTGGCAGGCTCGCCGCTGGCCGTGGAAGTTCGAGAGCGGTGGTCCCGGCTCCGGGATCTTCCGCTCGACCGATGGCGGTGACACCTGGGAAGAACTGACCCGCAAGCCGGGCCTTCCGAAGGGGATCATCGGACGGGTCGGGCTCGCGGTCTCCGCCAAGCCCGGGAGACTCTGGGCGCTGGTCGAGGCGGAGGACGGCGCGCTCTTCCGGTCCGAGGACTACGGCGAGACGTGGGAGCGCGTGAGCGAGAAGGGCGACCTGCGCTGGCGGGCCTGGTACTTCCACCACCTGTGTGCCGATCCGGTCGACCCGGACACGCTCTGGGTGCTCGATCTCAGGCTCTGGAAGTCGATCGACGGCGGCAAGACGTTCGCTGAGATCCCGACGCCGCACGGCGACCACCACGACCACTGGATCGATCCGAAGAATCCGCTCCGGATGATCAACGGCAACGACGGCGGTGCCTGCGTCAGCTTCGACGGTGGCCGCACCTGGTCGACCCAGTTCAATCAGCCGACGGCGCAGCTCTACCACGTCACGGTCGACAACCGCTTCCCGTACTGGGTCTACGGCTCGCAGCAGGACAACACGGCGATCGCGCTCCCCAGCCGCTCGGTGAACGGCGCGATCACCACGAGCGAATGGGAGGAACCGGGCGGTGGCGAGAGCGGTCACATCGCCGTCAAGCCGGACGACCCGGACATCGTCATCGGTGGAGCGATCGGCAGCGGCGAAGGGAACGGCCGGCTCATCCGGTACAATCGCCGGACCGGCGAGCAGCGCAACATCACCGTGTGGCCCTACGAGACCTCGATGGCCGAGGGGGCCGAGTCGCTCCGCTACCGCTTCCAGTGGACGTTCCCGATCCTCTTCTCGCCGCACGACCCGAACACCCTCTACGTCTGCTCGCAGGTCGTGCATCGCTCGCGCGACCTCGGCTACACCTGGGAGGTGATCAGCCCGGACCTCACCCGCAACGATCCGGACAAGCTCAAGCCGTCCGGCGGGCCGATCACGCGCGACAACACGGGTGCCGAGGTCTACTGCACGATCTTCGCCTTTGTCGAATCGCCTCACCAGCCCGGCGTCTTCTGGGCCGGGAGCGACGACGGGCTCGTCCATGTCTCCCGCGACGGCGGTGCTAGCTGGACGGACGTGACGCCGCCCGAGCTCCCGGAGTGGGCGACGGTCGCCTCGCTCGAGGTCTCGCCGCACGATCCGGAGACGGTGTATCTCGCTGCGCACCGCTATCGGCTGGACGACCCGGCGCCGTACCTCTTCAAGACGGCCGACGGCGGGAGGACCTGGGTGTCGCTGCGCGGCGACTTGCCGGAAGAGACGATCTGCCGTGTCGTCCGCGTCGATCCGGTGAAGCCTGGTCTCCTCTATCTCGGTACCGAAACCGGACTCTGGATCTCGTTCGACGATGGTCAGCGCTGGCACCGCTGGCAGGGGAACCTTCCGGTGTGCCCGATCTACGACCTGGTCGTGAAGGACGATGACTTGGTCGTCGCGACGCACGGGCGCAGCTTCTGGATCCTCGACGATCTCACGCCGCTCCGCCAGTTCGATGCTGCGGCCCTCGATGGGCCTGCGTACCTCTTCGCTCCCCGACCGACGGTACGGTTCAAGACCTATCCGGGATTCGGGAGCGAGGTGCCGAATGCGGTGAGCTATCGCTGGGCCGGACCGATCGTCTACGCTGCCTTGGTCACCGAGCGGCCGACCGGAGTGCGCGAGGCGCTGCCGCTCGACGCCGGGCAGAACCCGCCGGACGGCGCGATCGTCACCTACTACCTCGCCGAGGAGCCGGCGGAAGTCACGTTGACGATCCTCGATGCCGAGGGGCGCGAGCTCCGGCGCTTCTCGAGCGAGAAGCCGGCCGATCCGCATCCCGATATCTCGGACGAGAAGAAACCGTCGCTGCCGCCGCGCCTGGAGAAGACTCCGGGGTTCCATCGCTTCGTGTGGGATCTGCGGATCGAGGGGGCGCGACGCGTCATCGGCGACAAGCCGTACGAGGAGTATCTCGTCGGACCGCGCGTGGTGCCGGGGAGGTACCAGCTACGGCTCACGGTCGGCGAGCGCAGTTGGACGCAGCCGTTGGAGATCCTGCGCGATCCGCGTCTCTCGGTGAGCCAGGAAGACCTCGAACGGCAGTACGACCTCCTCCTGCGGATCCGGGACAAGGTGTCGGAGGCGCACGACACGATCAACCGTTTGCGCGATGCGCGCCGGCAGCTCGTCGAGTGGCGCGAGCGCCTCGAGGCTGCCGGTGCGGACGCGGCGTTGCTCGATCGCGTGCGCAGCATGGTCGAGCGTCTCGGCACGCTCGTCGACGAGCTGCTCGAGCCGCGGATGGACGACCCTCGCCAGTTCCCGCCGCGGGCACCGGCGCGGCTGGCGATGCTCCAGAGTTTCGTCGACAGCGCCGATGACCGGCCGACCGCGGGTGAGGAGGCGGTCTTCGCCGAACTCGCGGCCGAGATCGACGGTATCCTCGCGCGGGCGCGCCAGGTGCTCGAAGAGGAACTGCCGGGGCTCGCCCGCGAACTCAGCGCGGCGGGGGCGCCGCCGATCGTGCCGCGTGCGGTCCTCGCGCGCCCGTGACCTGCGCTCGTTCCCGCTCGTGCGCCGTGCCGGAGCGTTCCGGTACGGCGCCTTGTTCTCGACGAGCCGCGCTGTGCCGCCTCAGCCCAGCGGCAGGCGCAGCGGGTTCCCACCGAGCAGGTGGAAGTGCAGGTGGAACACGCTCTGTCCAGCGTGCGGGCCGACGTTGGTGACAACCCGGTAGCCGCTTTCGGCGATCCCTTGCTCGCGGGCCACCTTCGCGGCGACCTGGAGACAACGGCCGAGCACGGCGGGATCGACGTCTTCTGCCTCGGCGAGCGAACGGATATGCTGGTTGGGGACGACCAGCAGGTGCACGCGCGCCTGCGGATGGATATCCCAGAAGACCGTCACGGTCTCGTCCCGATACACGATCCGTGCTGGCTGACGCCCGGCGACGATCTCGCAGAAGATACAGAAGTCGGTCATGCGCTTCCTCCCTGTCGGGCGAGGATGACATGCCGGAACTACCGGAAGTCGAAACCGTTCGACGCACGCTCGCCCCGGTGCTCGTCGGCGCGACGATCGTCGCGGCGCTCCGCGGCGAGCATCCGGAGGATATTCTGCTCGATCCCTGGCAGTTCTTCGCGCGGCGCGTTCGCCGACGCAGGATCGTCTCGCTCGACCGGCGCGGCAAGTTTCTCGCGCTCCGCGGCGACGACGGGACACGGCTGCTCGTCCATCTCGGAATGACGGGAGAGCTCCGGCTCGCTCATCCGGGCGTCCCGCCGGAGAGGCATTGTCACCTCGCGTTGGTCCTGCGGTCCGAGCGGCCGCTCCCCGCGGTGCTGGCCGATCGTCGCCAACGCTTCCTCCTGCGCTATCAGGACGTCCGACGTTTCGGCCGCGTCCGACTCCTCGATCCTGCCGGCTGGGAAGCGCTGTGCGCTCGTCTCGGCCCGGAACCGCTCGATCCGGATCTCGATGCCCCGACCCTGTGGCAGCGTTTGCGGACACGCCGGAGTTCGATCAAGACGGCGCTGCTCGACCAGTCGCTCCTCGCCGGTATCGGGAACATCTACGCCGACGAGGCGCTCTTCCGAGCCGGACTCCATCCGGCGCGTCGCTGCGATACGCTGTCGCGGGCCGACGTCGAGCGGTTGCTCGCGGAACTCCGTACCGTCCTGAGCGAGGCGATCGAGGCGGCGGGGACGACGATCCGAGACTATCGCGACGGTACGGGACGCCCCGGCTCCTACCAGTTCCGTCTCCGTGTCTACGGGAAGCCTGCGGGTACCCCCTGCCCACGCTGCGACGGACCGCTCGAGCGCGTCCGCCTCGCTGGTCGGAGCAGCACCTACTGCCCGCGTTGCCAACCGCCGTCCTGAAGCGACGCTGTCGTGCTACCCCGACGGGCGTTCGACTTCGCTCGCGACCGACCGTTCCAGCGAACTCGGGTCGTCCGGGTCGAGAACCGGTACCGGCTCGTTGGCCGGGAGAAGTTCCGGGTGCTTGAGCCCGTTGCCGGTGAGGAACAGCACGACTTCGTCCCCACCGGAGAGCCAGCCGGATTCGCGCAGGTGTCGGAGGGCGGCGACCGTCGCACCGGCCTCGGGAGAGACCAGGAGCCCTTCCGTGCGAGCGAGGAGTTCCATGCCCTCGAGCAGAGCCGGATCGTCGACCGCCACGGCGGTGCCGCCGCTCCGCCGGACGGCCTCGAGCACCAACCGGTCCCCGATCGTCGCGGGGACGCGGAGACCGGCCGCCACCGTGCGCGCCTCTTCCCACGCCATCGCGCGGTCGGCCCCGCTGGCGAAGGCGCGGACGAGCGGTGCGCAGCCGGTCGGTTGCACGATGACGAGACGCGGTCGCTGTCCGTCGAGGAGGCCCAGTCCTTCGAGTTCGGCGAACGCTTTCCACATCCCGACGATCCCGGTGCCGCCGCCGGCCGGATAGACGACGACGTCGGGAACGCGCCAGCCGAGTTGCTCGACGAGTTCGAACCCCATCGTCTTCTTGCCTTCGGCGCGATACGGTTCGCGCAAGGTCGAGAGATCGGTCCAACCGCGTTCCGGTGCGAGCCGGCGCAGGATCCGACCGCAGTCGGTGATGAGGCCACGCACGCGGAAGACGCGCGCACCGTACGTGAGACACTCGCGGACCGTCATCGGCGGGGCGTCGGCTGGGACGAAGACGTACGCGGGGAGACCGGCTCGGGCAGCGTAGGCGCTGAGCGCCGCGGCCGCGTTGCCGGCGGAGGGGAGCGCGACCGCGTGCGTGCCCAGTTCGCGCGCTCGACTCACCGCGACCGCGAGACCGCGCGCCTTGAAGCTGCCGGTCGGGTTCCGGCTCTCGTCCTTGAGCCAGAGTCGTTCCAGGCCGAGCGACCGTGCGAGTCGCGGTGCCGGCAGCAGCGGCGTTCCGCCCTCGCCGAGCGTGATCCGGTGACGTGGATCGCGCACCGGAAGGAGTTCGGCGTAGCGCCAGAGGGTGCGAGGGCGCGTCGAGAGCGCGTCCGGGTGGAACGTCCGGCGTGCCCCCTCGAGATCGTACCGCGCCAGGAGGACGCCACCGCAGCGCGGGCAGGTGCCGTGCAGCGCGTCGGGGGACAACGCCGTCCCGCATTCCGAACAGTGCAACGCGACGAGTGCGCTCTCCACCATGATGCCTCCTGCTCCGCTCCCCGACAGTGTAACGGCAACGGCACGGCGAGGATTGCGTCGCTTCGTGCGCAAGCCTTGACACGGAGGCGCTCAATGCGCTATGTTGCAATGGTTGGGCAGAACCTGATCCAGGCGCCGGCTCCAGGCATCGCCGGCATCCCGGGCGCCCGATACCGAGGTCCAGGGACGGGAGGTGGTGCCATGCGGATCGCGCAGATCGCGCCGCTCTACGAAGCGGTGCCGCCCAAGTTGTACGGTGGAACCGAGCGAGTGGTCTTCGCCCTGGTCGAGGAGCTCGTCCGCCGTGGGCACGAGGTCACCCTCTTCGCGACTGCCGATTCGCGGACGAGCGCGCGTCTTGTGCCGATGGCCGAAGGCGGCTTGCGGCTGCTCGGTGCCAAGGATCCGATCGCGCTCCACGTCGCGATGCTCGAGGAGGTCTACGCGCGAGCGGACGAGTTCGACATCATTCACTCGCACGTCGACTACTTGACGTTTCCTTTCGCACGGGGCGTCGCGACACCGACGGTGACGACGCTGCACGGCCGGCTGGACCTTCCGGAGACGCGACGGGTGCTGAGTCGGTTCACCGACCAGCGACTGGTGAGCATCAGCTGGAGCCAGCGGCAGCCGCTCGCTGACGTGCCGCTGCGTTGGGTCGGCACGGTCTACAACGGGGTGCGGCTCGAGCACTTCCCCTTCCGCCCGGAACCGGCCAACCCGCCGTATCTCGCGTTCGTCGGCCGGATCTCGCCGGAGAAGCGCCCCGATTGGGCGATCGAGGTGGCACGGCGCGTCGGGCTGCCGCTGAAGATCGGCGCGAAGATCGATCCGGCTGACCGCGAGTGGGCGGAGGCGCACTTCCTGCCCTTGCTCGATACCCCGGGGGTCGAGTACCTCGGCGAAGTCGACGAGCGGCAGAAGGCGGAGCTCCTGGGGGGTGCCCTGGCCTTGCTCTTCCCGATCGACTGGCCGGAACCGTTCGGGTTGGTGCTGGTCGAGGCGATGGCGTGTGGGACCCCGGTCGTCGCCTTCCCCGGTGGTGCGGTCGAGGAGATCGTCGTCGACGGGGTCACCGGCTTCGTCTGCCGCAGCCGGACGCTGGACGAGATGGTGGAGGCGGTACGTCGCGTCGATCGGCTCGATCGCGCTGCGTGTCGGCGGCACGTCGAGCGGTGCTTCTCGAGCGTCGCGATGACCGATGCCTACGAGGCGATCTACCGGCAGGTCCTGCTCGAGCAGGCGTCGTCGCTCGTCGGTGCCGATGGGCACCTGCCGCTGGCGGCGGTCGGTGAGGAGCACGCGACCACGCAGCTCGGTAGCTTGAGCGGGCAGTTCGCTGCTCGGGCCTTCACGGCGCCGGTGGCGCTGGACCGGTGACCAGTTCGTCGATGACGTCCCGGTAGGCATCGGCATCCGGCTCCGGTAGCGCGCGGAGAAAGACGTGCGTGACGCCGAGCGCCGCCAGGCGAGCGAGGCGCGGGCGGAGTTCGCGCGCCGGGCCGATGAGGCAGAGCTGGGCGATGAGTTCGGTCGGGACGAGGCGGCGGACGAGGGTAGGATCGACCGCGCGGCGGATATCGTGCCAGGGGCGACCGGCGCGGAGCGACTCGTCGATGCGCAGGAGCCGGCGGAGCTCCGCGACGAGGCGCTCGACGTCGAACCCGGGTACGACGACCTGTCGGCTCATCCCGGGTAACGTGGTGAGGAGCGCGAAGGGGATTTTCCGCTCCTCCAGATGCGGCTCGGGATCGTCGGTGAGGACGAGATTGGTACGGACGAAGACCCGAAACCGGGCAGGATCTCGGCCGCTCTCTTGGAGTCGGGCGCGGAGCTCGGGGAGCGTCCGTTCGAGGAACGCTTCGCTGGCGAAGTCGGCGATCAGGATGCCGTCGGCCAGTTCGGCTGCCAGCCGTCGCGCCTGCGGACCGAGAGCAGCGAGGTAGATGGGCACCCGTTCCTGGAGCGGAGCGACGCTGAGCGGCCAGTCGCGAACCGGGAAGCGCTCGCCGGTTGCGGTCGCCCGATGCGGTGGGTGCCACCACTGCCGGAGCAAGAGGATCGTTTCCCGGACGGCCGCGAGCGGCCGCTGCACCGGAATGCCGAGGCCGTACTCGTAGAACTCCGGTTGCCCGCGGCCGAGACCGAGGAATGCGCGTCCACCCGAGAGCCGGTCGAGGGTCGCGATCGCCATCGCGATCTGTACGGGGTGCCGGAGGAACGGGTTGGTCACTCCGGGGCCGATCCTGATGCGCTCGGTCCGCACTGCTGCCGCCGCAGCAACGGCGATCGCGTCCCAGCCGTCCGGGTCCTCGCTCAGCCAGACCGAATGCACGCCGGCACGATCGGCCGCGACGATCGTCGCTCCGGTCCAGTCTGCCGCTGCCCGCGGATCGTGCGCGCGTGCCCAGCGGTGGTGAGACAGATCGAGACAGAATTCCACGAGCGGATCCCTCGCGATCCTGGTGCCTGTCGGGTCGCTCCGTCGGCCCGCGTGCGGGTGCGGAGTGAGAGCGAGCTGGACTGTACCATGTGATCGGGGCGTCGTTCACCGGGTGCGGAGACGGCCCGGCCGGAACCAGGAGGGGAGCGATCGGTTGTCCGGCGCACGCCGGTTCGGTACACTCGCTCGGTGCGTGGGGAGTAGCCTCCCAGCGGAGTCCGCTGTTCGTCCGGTCGTCAACACAGGGTGAACCCTGTCTCTTATACACATCT
>JANZZC010000042.1 GCA_026419575.1 Thermomicrobium sp.
CGCCCGTACCCACCACCGCCGGGATGCCGAACTCCCGCGACACCACCGCCGGATGCGAGAGCTGACCGCCGGAATCGGTCACCAGCCCGGCGATCTTGGTGAAGGCGATCACCCAGGCCGGATTCGTCATCCGGCAGACCAGGATCTCGCCGCCCTTGAGCGCGTCGACGTCCTCGAGCGTCTTGGCGACGAACGCCGTCCCCTCGATGACACCGGCCGAGGCCGGGATCCCCTCGATCCGCTGGCTGACCTCGCGCGGCTTCAGCGAGTCGAAGAAACGCTGCGGATAGCCCCAGAGCGTCTTGTAGGGTTCCTGGAAGAGCGCCCACTCGCTGGCCGTGCCGACCCAGTCGCGCGGGCGGATCGCGAAGGCACGCTCGCGCGCTTCGCGTCGCTGCCGCACGAGCTCCTTGGCGTTCGGCAGGTTGGAGGGCTCGGCCGTCAGCACGCGGAGCTCGTGATAGCGCAGGAACGGGACGTCGTCCAGTTGGTCGAGCACGCCCGCCTCGACCAGGTGCCGACCGATCGCCAAGAGGACATAGCGCATGCGGGCGAACGTTCCCTGGTCGATGTAGAAGTGGTGGTCGGGGGTCAGCGGCATCATCTGGAGCACGCGGTGGAGCGCCGCTTCGACTCGCTCGCGGCCGCGGACGTCACTTGGCGGGATCTTGCTGAGGAGCTCCTGGATCGCCGCGTCACGATCCTGGCGAAGGCGCTGGATCGCTTCGGGATAGGAGTAGTCGGTCTGGAGGTATCCCTGGATCGCGGCGACGATCGGCGCGGGATTCTCGTACCAGGTCGGATAGACGTACTCGTGACTGAAGAGAGCCTTGTGCCCGAACTCCTTCTTGTATTCGTCGAGCCAGCGCAGGAACTCGCGGCCCTCCGCCGTCTTCTCCAGTTCGGCCAGAATCTCGGCCGGTGTCTCCTTGCTGAAGGCTTCCAGGAGCACGGCGTTGCGCTTGACCCGCTCCTTGAGCTCCCACAGGCCGTGGACAGCGTCCCAGTTGCGGTCGCTGTCGGAGACCATGATGCGTTCGAGGAGCGTCGGGTCGACCTCCCCGATCACCTCGCGGACGGCTGTCTGGAAGTCGAGCGAGGCCTGGAACTGGGAGAGGTTGAGGATCCAGTGGATCCGCCAGTGGCGCTCCTGGATATCGATGGCGTCCTCGAGGAGCACCATGAGTTCCGGCAAGGTCGCGATGTCGTAGGGGTAAGTATCCAGATACTCGAAGTTCCGCTCGATCTCGGGGCGCAAGCGCTTCTGCCACCACTCGAGCCCCTTCTCGGCATAGACCGGCATGACCATGCTGTAGTAGGGTGCGAGTTCTTCCGCTTCCTTCGGATCGCGCGGTACGACCGCCGTGAAGAGATACCCGTTGACCAGCTTGGCCTTCCAGTCGCGCCCGAAGGGGGCGCCGAAGCGGCGATAGAGATAGGCGCAGGTCGCCCACCAGCCGCCGAGCTCGAAGAACATCGGCGAGAGCGGGTTGGGGCAGTGGAGGTCGTCCCACCACCAGAAGAGCTGCTTCTCTTCCTCGCTCTCCCACTCGACGGGGAACGACTCGTCGCCGAAGAAGGTCACCGGGAGCTGAACGTCCGGTCGCTCCTGTGCCATGGGCGCCCTCCTCTCCGCACGTCACACGGTCCGACGCACTCACTCCGGTTCGATCAGGTCGTAGAACTCCGGCACGCGGCTCTCCAGCATCGGGACGACCGTGCCGAGGATCTTCTCCTGGAAGTAGGGCGTCGCCTTGTGCGCCTCGTAGTCCTCCCGGCTCCGGTACTGCTCGTAGAGCAGGAACTTGCGCGGATCGTCCTGCGAGCGATTGACGTAATACACGAGGCACCCCGGCTCCGATCGGGACAGCGTGACCATCTCCTTGAGGATCGCTGCGATCTCGTCGGCTTTCCCTTCCTTCGCGTAGTAGTGGGCGACGACCACGAACGGCATGTGGGTCCCTCCTTCCCTTGCCCTTCCGACCGCTCACGATTCCACTGCACGGACGACACGGTTGCGCAAGACGCCGATACCCTCGACCTCAAGTTCGACGACGTCGCCTGGCTGGAGATACCGCCCCAACTCAAGGCCACAGCCGTTGGTGACGGTGCCCGAGCCCCAGAGCTCGCCAGGATGGATCGTCTCGCTCTGCGAGACATGCGCGATGAGCTGCGCGAAGCTGAAGTGCATGCCGCGCGACGAACCTTCCGACCAGACCTCGCCGTTCACCCGCGCGACCATGCGGAGGTTCGTCACGTCCAGCTCGTCGGGCGTGACGAGGTAGGGTCCGATGGCGTTGCCGGTATCGAAGTCCTTCCCCTTGCTCGGTCCCATCCCGATCGGTGCCTCCCGCATCTGCTGGTCGCGCGCGCTGAAGTCGTTGAAGATGGTGAAACCGGCGATGTACCGGTGGGCTTCCTCGACCGGGATGTCCTTGCCGCGCCGGCCGATCACCATCCCGAGCTCCAGCTCGAAGTCGAACTGCTGCGTGTACCGCGGCATGACCACGTCAGCATCGGGTCCGACGACCGTATCGGGATCGCCTTTGTAGTAGGCCGGGACTTCGTACCAGGCCGGCGGGATCTCCCCACCGCGACCGAGCGCCCGGCTGGCGTTCCGCATGTGTCCCTCGAAGGTCAGGAAGTCGCGGATCACCCGCGGACGCGGCAACGGCGCGAGCAAACGGACTTCTTCCGGCCGGTAGCGGGTCCGGCGCCCGAACGCTTCCTCGCGACGGAGCCCCTCGTCGAGCGCTCGGGCCGCCGCGTCCCAACCGAACGTTCCGTGGCCGAGGAAGGCGACCATGTCGTCGGGCAGCAGCAACGCTGCCAGTCGCTCGGCATCGCAGCCCGGATCGGTCCGGGCGAGATAAGCGGCGTACGCCGCCTGGAGATCGACCAGCCACCCGTCGGCCAGCGCGCCGATGCGGCGCACCGGTCCGGCCGGCGTCGGTACCGCGAACGTGGCGAGCTTCATCCGTCCTGTCCCCCTCCTGCGTCGCGAGCCGCGCGCTCCGCGGCCAGACATACCGCGCGCGCGACGAACACCCGCACCAGCTCTCGCCGATACCAGGCACTGGCCCGGAGATCCGCGACCGTCTCGACCGCCTCTGCGTACGCCTCGGCGAGCGTCGCGGCGAGCGCCTCGTCGCACCACGCGCCGCGCGCTGCAGCCAGCGCCTCCGGTACCCGCTGCGGTCGGTCGCCGGCGGCGCCGACCACGACGTCGAGATGCCCGATGCGCTGGGCAGGATCGAGCACGATGACGGCAGCGACGCCGATCGCCGGGCGATCCTCGTGCGAGCGCGTCCGGAACTTGAGGTACGCGGCTCCCGCGCCGACCGGAAGTGCCGGAACACGAACGGCCGTCGCGAGCTCGTCCGGCTCGCGGACCGTCTGGTACGCGCCGACCACGAAGTCGGCGACCGGCACGATCCGACGGCCACGCCGGCTGACCAGTTCGACCGTCGCGCCGAGCGCGGCGAGGACCGCTGGCGGATCGGATGCCGGATCGGCCTCGCAGAGGTTGCCCACCAGCGTCGCCTGCTCGCGCACCCGGACGTTGGCGACCTCGGCCAGCGTCTCGGCGAGCACCGGCCACCGCTCGCGGACGAGCGTGGCGCGTTCGACCGCGCGGTGGGTCGCGAGCGCCCCGATGCGGAGCGTACCGTCGCGCTCGACCGCGAGTTCGCCGAGCTCGGCGATGCGCCGGAGGCTGAGCAGCAGGCGCGGCTGGACCAGGCCGCTGCGGAGCGTGAGCGTGACCCAGACTCCGCCGGCGACCGGTAGCGCCTCCGGGCCGACCTCGGCCAGGAGCGCCAGCGCCTCTTCGAGTCCGGTCGGGGCCACGACCGCGCACTCAGCCATCGACGGCCACCTCCAGTCGCTGCGGCTCGGCGCGTCGCTCGGCGAGGCGCCCCAGAGCGGACCGGAGGAGCAGCTCGGCGAGCGGGCGCGCCTGCGGCACACGGATCCGCTCCGCCATGTAGCGGAAATGCTCGGCGACGCGCTCGGGCGTGTAGCCGCGCTCACCGGTGAGCCCGAGCCGGACGAAGCGATCGACGTTGACTTCCAGGAACGAGAGCGAATCGGCCGCCTGCAGGAGATCGGCCTCCGGCCAGCCGCCCCACTCGTGCGCCGCGACGAGCGCACGCACGGCCTCGACGAGCGAGGGTTCGGCTCCCTGCTCGGCCAACCAGGCTGCGACGATCCGCGCCGAGCGCTCCTGGTGCCGCCGCTCGTAGTCGCGGTTCGGTATGCCGAACCGAGCGTCCATCGTCGGTGCATCGGGCGCCGGGAAGTGCCGCTCCATGTCGTGCGTCAGCGCCGCCAGGCGCAGGGCGACGCTCGCCTGCGGCTCGAGGACGAAGAGCCAGTCCAGCGTGCGGTAGAGATGGCGCGCGTTCCAGTACGGTGCCACCCACTCGCGTGCCCGCTCGAGGAGCTCTCGCTCGGTCGGCATCGGCATCCTCCGTCTTCAGGCGAGCGTCGTGATCGGACGACTCTGCAGCACGAAAAGCTCGTCCCCGGCGATCGCCCATTCGACGTCCTGGGGAACCCCGAAGAACGCCTCGACGTGCTCCGCCAGTTCCCGGAGCAGCGCCAACTCGCGATCGGCGAGCACCCGCGCGCGCTGCAGGTTCTCGGGCACTCCCTGCTCGCGCAATCCGCCGTCCGCCGCGCGCACGAGCATCGTCCGCTTGACCGGCACGATCGCCCGGAGGATCCGGCCGCTCGCCCGCTCCAGCTCGTAGTGATCGGGAATCGCCTCGCCCGAGACGAGCGACTCGCCGAAGCCCCAGACCGCCTCGACCACGAGGACATCCCGGCGGCGCTGCACCGGGTCGGCCGTGAAGAGGACGCCCGCCTTGTCCGGTATCACGAGCTGTTGCACGACGACCGCGAAGGCGAGGTCGTCGAGCGAACCCTTCCGAGCACGGTAGAAGAGCGCCCGTGGGCTGAAGAACGAGGCCCAACAGGCGCGGATCCGGTCCAGCACGGCGTCGACACCGCGGACATCGAGGAACGTCTCTTGCTGGCCGGCGAATGACGCCTGCTGGGAATCCTCAGCGACCGCGCTCGAGCGGACGGCGACGGCGATCGGTTCGCCTTGGCCGAGCTCGGCGTAGGCGCCAGCCACGGCGGCGTCGAGTTCGAGCGGCACCGGTGCGCTCGCGATGCAGCGGCGGAGTTCGGCGGCGACCGCTTCCAGCTCGCGCCGCTGACTCGGGTCGACCGAGCGGAGGAACGAGCGGATGGTGGCATCGAGTCCAGCCGACTCCAGGAAAGCAGCGAAGGCAGCGCTGGTGACGACGAAGCCGGCCGGCACCGGGAGACCGGCAGCAGCGAGTCGCGCCAGGCTGGCGCCCTTTCCACCGGTCTGGCTGACGTCGGCGCAGGCCGGATCGTGGAACCAGCGGACGAGCGCGACGGTCGCGGCACGGCTCATGGTCGTCACTCCTCGACGATGGCGACGGCACGGACCGGCGCAGCGGTCGTGCCGACCCACTTGATCGGGAAGGCTGCGACCTTGAAACCGAACGGTCGCGGGATCTGGTCGAAGTTCGTCATGTTTTCGATGTGGTAGTACTCGCGCTCGCGCATGACGAGATGCGCTTCCCAGAACTGCTTGCGCTCGAACATGGCCCAGACCGGCGGATCGAAGGTGATGGCGTCGATCCCCATCACCTTGATCCCCTGGTCGATCAGCCAGAGGGTTGCCTCGCGGGTCATCCCGCAGTGGTCGGTGAGGTAGCGCTGCTCGTTCTGGTAGGCACCGGCCCCCGTCCAGATCAGGACGATGTCGAGCGGCTTGAGGCGATAGCCGATCTTGTCGAGCGCCTCCTGGAGCTCGGCCGCGGTGATCCCAGCCCCCTTCTCCTTGTGGCGGAAGTCGAGGAGCACGCCGTCGGAATAGCAGTACTCGAGCGGGATCCCTTCCGGGCCGGGCGCTTCGGCGACGAGGTGCTTGCGGGCATCGATGTGCGTCCCGACGTGGTCGTTGAGCTCGAGGCGATAGCTCGCAGTGAGCCAGGTCGCGCCGTACTGCGCGGCCCCGATGCGTTCGGCGAACTCCTCCCACGACTCGTGCATCTCGATCTTCGGCGGTGGGACGCGCGGGAACGTGATCATGTCGTTGTGGACCGGCATGGATAGATCGATCAGGCGGACACCCATGGTCGTGCTCCTCTCGACACGCTCGTCACCCCTCGGCACTTCCCGCGGAGGAACTCCCCTGCTCACGGGACAACGCTTCGTAGACCCAGCGACCGGGCTCCTCGATGTGGCGACGCATCACTGCCTCGGCCAGGTCGGGATCGCGCGCCCGGAGGGCTTCCAGGATCGGCTCGTGTCGGGCAGCCAGCCCCTCGATCGCTCGCCGATGGACGGAGAAGGTGAGGAACGTGGTCGTGGCCAGGCTCAAGCTCGTCCAGAACTGCTGGAGCAGGCGATTGCCGGACGCTTCGACGATGATACGGTGAAACGCGATGTCGGCCTCGATCGCTGTCGTCTCGTCGCCGAGTTCGCTCGCCTCGCGCATGCGATCGATCTGTTCCTCGAGCGCGAGCAGCTGCTCGGTCGTCAGGCGGGTGGCGGCTGCCCGCGCGGCGACCCCTTCGATGGCGGCGCGGATGGGATAGATCTCGACTAGTTCCTCGTGGCTGAACGCGCGGACCCGCGTGCCGCGGAACGGCTCGCTGGTGACGAAGCCCAGGAGCTCGAGGTCGCGCAAGGCTTCGCGAACCGGCGTCTGGCTGACCCCGAGCTCCTGGGCGATCCGCGTCTCGACGATCCGGTCACCGGGCCGCAGTT
This sequence comes from Thermomicrobium sp., assembly GCA_026419575.1. Classification (GTDB taxonomy): domain Bacteria; phylum Chloroflexota; class Chloroflexia; order Thermomicrobiales; family Thermomicrobiaceae; genus Thermomicrobium. The sequence continues at coordinate 6,814 of JANZZC010000042.1, forward strand.
GACCGCGCAGGATGGCGTCGATCAGGTATTCCTTGATTTCCTCTCGGAGCACCCGCCGCGCGATCGGGCGAGGGAGCGAGCGATCCGGATGCGCTGCCTGCGAACGAGCCATGACGAACCTCGCACTCCTGTTTTCCGATCTTCGAGAATCGATTCTATAAAGTGCAGCATAGCCGACCGGCCGACGCACGTCAAGCGCTGGCCGGGCGGAGCGCCTTGAAGCGCTGCATCGTCTCCACCATGGCCCGTTCGGTCGGCAAGCGCTCGACGCTCGAGGCCCCGAAGAACCCGACGACGCCGCGCGTGCGCCGCAGGACGTATTCCACGTCCTCCGGCTCGGCGATCGGTCCGCCGTGACAGAGGACGATGACGTCCGAATTGACCGCCTTGGCGGCGTCGCACATGGCCTGGACGCGCTCGACCGCTTCGTCGAGCGTGAGCGCCGTCTTCGCCCCGATCATCCCTTTCGTCGTGAGGCCGACGTGCGGCACGATGATGTCGGCCCCGGCTTCGGCCATGGCTCGTGCCTGCTCGGGATCGAACACGTACGGGGCGGTCAGCATGTCCAGCTCGTGCGCGACCCGGATCATCTCGACCTCGAGGTCGAAGCCCATCCCGGTTTCCTCGAGGTTCTGGCGGAAGACCCCGTCGATCAAGCCGACGGTCGGGAAGTTCTGGACGCCGACGAAACCCATGTCCTTGAGCTGGCGCAGGAAGACCGGCATGATCCGGAACGGATCGGTGCCGCACACCCCGGCCAGTACCGGAGTATGGCGCACGACCGGCAAGACCTCCGCAGCCATCTCCACGACGATCGCGTTCGCGTCCCCGTACGGCATGAGGCCAGCGAGCGAACCCCGCCCGGCCATGCGGTAGCGGCCGGAGTTGTAGATGATGATCAGGTCCGCGCCTCCCGCCTCGGCGCACTTGGCCGAGAGCCCTGTCCCGGCCCCGGCCCCGATGATCGGCTTGCCGGCAGCCAAGGTCGCACGGAGTTTCGCCAGCGCTTCGGCGCGCGTCATCGGTCGCCAGCTCATCGCACGTCCTCCTGCTCCGTCGTCTCGGTCGCTCGGCTCGCCTGGCTCCGGATCATCTCGTCGAGCCGGACGGCCATCGCGCGAGCGAAAGCGGGGTCGTTGATGTCGGTATCCCACTCGTGGACCTCGATGTGCGGTGCGAGATGGGCCTTCAACGCCTCGATCAAGGCACGGTCGGCCTCCGGATCGTAGAACGGTTTCCCTTCGACATCGATCGCCGAAAAGCCGCGCCGCGGGATGAAGACCGCCACCGGCCCCCGCGCTGCGTTCAGCTTGCGGGCGATGATCCGGCCGAGTTCGGCGCACTCTTCCTTCGTCGTCCGCATCAGGGTGACCGTCGGATTGTGCTGGTAGAGGCGTCGCTGCCGGAAGCGCTCGGGTACCGTTTCCAGCGGCCCGAAGTTGACCATGTCGAGAGCACCGAGCGAGACGACCTGGGGGATCCCCGCCGCACCGGCCGCCTCCAGGCGCTCCGGTCCGGCCGAGAGCACCCCACCGACGAGTTCGTCGGCGAGCTCGGTCGTCGTGATGTCGAGCACGCCAGCGAGGAAGCCGCCCCGGACGAGTCCCTCCATCGCCTGCCCACCGGTACCGGTGGCGTGGAAGACGAGCACCTCGTAGCCGCGTGCCTCCAGCTCCTCGCGCGCCACGGTCACGCAGGGCGTGGTCACCCCGAACATCGTCGCGCCGACGAGCGGCTTGCTCGGCGCGCTGGGCTGGAACGACTCGTAGGCCTGGGCCATCCCGGCCATGGCTGCCGCGGCGTTGGTCAAGATCCGTTCGCTGATCCGGTTGATCCCGGCGATATCGACGACCGGGTAGAGCATGGCGATGTCGCTCGCCCCGACGTAGGGCCGGGTATCGCCCGACGCGAGCGTGGAGACCATCAGCTTCGGGATGCCGATCGGGAGCGCGCGCATCGCTGCCGTCGCCAGCGCCGATCCTCCAGAGCCACCCAGCGCCAGGACGCCGTGCAGC
>JANZZC010000040.1 GCA_026419575.1 Thermomicrobium sp.
GGTGGTATGCTCACGGGCGGTACCGGAGGCGTGCGTCGACGACCGGAGGACGAGACGGGCCGATGGCGCGTCGGGCGGCCGATTGGCTGGTGCAGGCGGAGCACGATCTGGAACTCGCCGAGATCGCGGCGGCGGCCGGGCGGCACGAGTGGGCCTGCTTCGCGGCGCAGCAAGCGGCGGAGAAGGCCGTGAAGGCGTTGCACCTGCATCTCGGGCAAGTCGTGTGGGGCCATGCGATCACGCGCTTGCTCGAGGAGCTCCCCGTACCGGTGCCGGAAATGTTGCGCGACGCGGCGCGCCGGTTGGATGCGTACTACATCGCGCCCCGCTACCCGGACGCGTTCGTCGAGGGCCCTCCGGCGCGCTACTTCGGCCCGCGCCAGAGCGAAGAGGCGATCGGCTATGCCCGCGCGATCCTCGAGTTCGTCCGTTCTGCGATGGCCTGACCGGGCTGAAGTCCTGGCTGCTGTCCGGGAATGGGCGCAGCAGCTCGATCTGCCGGGACTCGTCGCTGTCGGCGTCTTCGGGTCCTACGCCCGCGGCGACTGGGGCGTCGGGAGCGATGTCGATCTGGTCGTCGTCGTCGAGCGCTCCGACCGGCCGCCGATCGAGCGGCCGGTCGATCTCCCCTTGGAAAAGCTCCCCGTCCCGGCCGAGGCGATCGTCTACACCCGCGAGGAGTGGGAGCGGTTGCCGGAAGCGAACCCGCACTTCGCCGCCGTTCTCGCGCGCGAGGTGGTGTGGGTCTACGGAAGACCAGAGCGTTCGGACGAGAGAGCGAGTCCGGCGCGGCCGTGAGGCCGCGCCGGACCGGCTTTCCCGACCCCGAGCGCGCTAGCGCACCGGCGAGCTCCCCTGGTCGAGCACGGTGCCGTCCTCGCGGACGAAAGCCCACTCGTAGCGATCGGGATAGAGCGAGAGCTTCAGCACGCCGTACGCATTGTCGATCCGCACCTCGTCGCACGGTTCATCGGCCGCGTGCACGTCCGCGTCGTAGACGTTCTTGCCGCCCGTTCCGACGACAAAGTGACGTACTGTGCCGACGTTGCAGACCGAGTCGGCGTTCTGGATCGCGAACCGCTGGTAGTTGTGGTCGTGACCCGCGAGCGAGAGATCCACCCCGTACTGATCGAAGAGACGATACAGATCGCGCAGGCTGGACTTGTACTGACCGTAGTAGTTGCCGGTCGTCCAGTACGGGTGATGGACGAAAACGAGGACGTTCTTGCCGCGGTTGGCTTCGAGGACGCTCTGGACGAACTGGTACTGGGGCGAACCTGCGCCGCAGCCACCGACCTTCGAGCAATTGGAGTTCAGCGCGATCGCGATCCAGTTGTTGCCGAGATCGAAGGCGTAGTAGCCCTTCGTGCGGTCGCCGGCCAACGTACCGAAGTAGTCGAAGTATCCGGCGGCACCGGACGTCTGGTACTCGTGGTTCCCGGGAACCGGCTTGGTGATCGCCTTGAGCTGACCCCAGGTGGGGTCGTAGCTCTGCTGGTACTTGGCCAGCGCGCCGTCCTCGTACTGGTTGTCGCCCAAGACGAGGACCGCGTTCGGGTTCAGCCGCTTGGCCAGTTCGGCGGTGTACTTGTGCCGGCAGGTCGTCGCGGTGCCGTTATTGTTGTTCCAACCGGAGGATCCGGGGTCGCAGGCGATGTCACCGACTGCGACGACGGTCACCGGGGCGCTGGTGGACGGTGGCGTCGTGGGTGCCGGAGTGGGCGTCGGGGTCGGTGTCGGCGAGGGCGTCGGGCTCGGAACGGAGCCTTGTCCGTTGACGTGGAGGACGTCGAGGTAGGCCCCGAAACCGGACGGGCTCGCCCACTCCTCGGCCGACTCGACGGTGGTCCCTTCGCCCCACTCGTTGAACGTCGTGATCAGCTGCCAGGGCTCGCCGCTGGCGACCATGTCCCGCACGTTCTGCGCCCAGCGCGAGAGGTCGCGGGCCAGGCGTGGCTGGCTTTCGGTGACCTTCCAGAATCCTGGCGAGATGGTGTAGGAGTAGCCCCGCTGCTGGTCGGCGGCGACGGCCGGGGCGTACTGGTGCCAGGAGTCCGGCTGGTTCGCGCAGGTGCGATAGCCGGTGAAGACCTTGAGCACGAGGTACGCACCGAGTTCGCGGGCGACCGGCACCCAGCGGTCAGCGACCTCGCAGGATGAATCGTCGGCGTTGTAGACGAAGACGACGAACTTGCCGTCGACGCGCAAGTAGTCCGGATCGCTCGCGTAACGGTCGCGGATGTACGTGAGGTCGCTCCGGATCTCGTCGGTCGAGAGGTCGCGTTGCCCTTCCTGCTCGTGGTAGATCGCCCACTTGAAGCCGGTGCCGTCGCTCGCCTGGAGGATCTTGGCGAAATCGACGTCGGTGTGGTGCCCCTGTCCCCACCACGACGCGATCGCCGCTTGGATGCCGCCGTATTGCATGGCGGCGATGTGCTGGCGGACGACGGTCGCGTCGCCGGTGTCGTAGTAGCCGAGGGTGGGATGGTAGCGGGTGTACGGGTAGATGCCGCCTTGCTTCCACGCCTCGGGGAACCACGGATAGTAGAAGATGGCGCGGATGGGCAGGGAGAGGCTGTCACCGGCAGGCGGCGCGCCTGGCGTCGGCGTGGGCGGAACCGGCGTCGGGGTCGGAGTCGGTGACGAGACGGCAGCGAACTCGAGGAGCAACTGGGGTGCCGTGGCGCCGCTCTCCCGACTGGCGAGGTTCATCTGCGTCGCGTCGCTCGTCATCAGGGCCAAGGTGAGCTTCGTTCCCGGCTTGGCGACAGCGGTCACGTCGACGCTCGTCCATTGTCCGCTCGAAAAACCGCCGGAGCGGCCGACCGCCGTACCGCCGACGGCCGGGGCGTTCTGGTAGGTGATGGTGCGCTCGCCCCAGGTCGTGTCGGCGACCGGTCGCACCTCGTAACCGGTGCGATGGGTGTTCTGGGCGTAGACGCGCAGCGTCGCGCGCACGATGGGAGCGGTGACGTTCGTCAAGTCGAAACGGAGGTAGCTCCGCATGATCGGCGAACCGTCGGCTCGGAGCGACGTCGACGATCCGTAGTTCTGCGCGGGTTTGCTCTCGTAGACGTAGGCGTCCGCTTCAGGGGTCAGGGTCAGCGTCTTGGGAGCACCGCTGCCGCGGCTGATCCAGGCGACTGAGAGCGTCGCGATGACGAGGACGATGGCGCTCGCGGCGCCGAGTCGGTCGCGCAGGGTCTTCCAGTGCTGCACGTCGTGACCTCCTCGCTACGCGTTCTCGAGAGCCGGCCGGCTCGCACGACCACAGTTACGGAAAGAACGCTGTGCCGAGAGAGGCACAGGAATCCCAAAGGGACTGCGCGTGATGGCCTAGGTCGAATCGGGACGAAAGGGACAGGGAGCCGACCGCGCGACAGGTGTGCGGTGGGGTGCCGGTGGACGGTGGTCCGCGGATGACGAGTCGGTCGACCGGGAAGTACCGGGGCGCGGCTGTCGGGAGCCCGGGGCACCGGTGCGACGAACGGCGGACGAGACGCTCGGCGGTCGTCGTTCTCCGATCGGTCGAGACCGGAACCGTGGGACCCGGCATCGTCCCTCCCCGATGCGGTGCTTACC